>NZ_CAWMEB010000020.1:0-8094 GCF_963866145.1 Xenorhabdus sp. NBAII XenSa04 | reverse complement strand
ACAGGTTGAATACGTGACCGGTAAATGGAAAGGTGTAATTTTGTACTATTTGAAAAATAAAAATAAGAGATTCAGTGAGTTAAAAAAAGATATGCCTCACATTACGGAGATGACGTTAAGTATACAACTTAAAAAGTTAGAGAAAGATGGATTGGTTTTAAGAGAAGTATATGGAGATAAACCACCAATTAAGGTTATTTACTCTTTGACGGATTTTGGGGAGTCATTTAAACCCGTTTTGGAAGCTGTATCGGTATGGTCACATGAAATATCAAGAGATGCATAGGTTATCTTGATATGACTATTTCATTTTTAGCAAAAATTATTTTATTGATGATATTTTTGCAATAAATGGCTTGTTCTCAATAGTGCCAGCCAAACAAAAATTAGGCAAACAGAAGCAAAATAATATGGGGGTATCATAGGGGGTATGGTAGAAAATTGAACTAAATAAAATCATTTAAAAACAATGCTATAAATAATTTTATCGAATCCTGTAGGGGCCATTTAAAATCAATAAGTTATCTTCATTTCGCAACCACAATTTTTCCTGATTGGGACGGATTTGGGACACCTCCACCAAAAAGCACATCAATTTGTCGTGCATGTTCGGTCAGATGATTCGGTGCTAAGTGCGCATAACGCCTAACCATTTCGATTGACTCCCAGCCGCCCATTTCCTGCAAAATTGATAATGGAACACCTGATTGTACTAACCAACTCGCCCATGTATGGCGTAGATCGTGAAAGCGAAAATTCTCTATTCCTGCACGCTTTAACGCCGAATTCCAGGCTGTGTTATCATCAACACGCATTTTCCTTACGTTAGGTAATGCGACTCCATTGGGATTGATTGCTGGTTTGGAATGGACAAAGACCCACTTATTATGGTTTCCGATTTGCTCTCGCAGTACTCGGCAAGCCGTTTCATTTAAGGCTACCCCTATCGCCTTTGATGATTTACTTTGATCAGGGTGTATCCAGGCAACCTGTCTTTGCATATCAATTTGTGACCATTCCAGATTAATAATATTTGAGCGCCTTAATCCGGTAGCCAGTGCAAATTTGACAACAGATTTAAGGGGTTCAGGGCATTCATCAACCAATCTTTGCGCCTCTTGAGGTTCTAACCATCTGACCCGTTTTTCTCTGACGGCTGGAACTTTGATTACAGGGGCTTTTTCTAACCATTTCCAGTCCCGTTCAGCCGCTCTCAATAAGGCTTTTACCAAGGCTAAGTGTTTTGCCTTGGTTGCGACTGATACTGACACTTCTTTATAGGCGGGGATCTCGTGCCCTTTCTTCTTAGCCGCCTGAACCTGACTTTCCCAACGTGCTTTAGCTTTACGATTTTTCATCTTACTGACCGCCGTGTAGATACTGGCCTCCGTAATATCTTTTAACCGTACACTGCCGAAGTATTCCAGCCAGAATCCCATGCGCCCCTTATCATCATCCAATGATTTCTTATCCGCTTTTTCCTCAATCCATCGCAAACAGGCTTCGTCAAAGGTGACATCAGGAAAATCACCTAACCGCTCTATGCGCCATAATTCGGCTTTTCTTCGGTCGTGCAACTCCTGAGCTTGCTTTTTGTCCGTTGTTCCAAGCGACTCTTTAATTCTTTTGCCGCCTGGTGTCGTGTAGTTCCCATACCATGTATTTCCTCTACGGAAGATTGACATTTTTTATCTCCTTTTTCTGCCACATCTACCGTGCTCACTGGCACAGTTTGGATCGAATTGTTAAGTGCTGCAAGACATGCCGCGTATGTAAATAAATAAGGGGATCTGGGTTTGGCGGGATCTTTCTTGTTGTAGGCTATTTTACCAATAGCACACCAATAGGATAATGTATCGACATTAATGCCGATAAAGTCAGCCGCCTGTTTTCGGGTAAGACTGACTTTTTTCTTATTATTGGCGACGCGTCTCATTTTATCTCTCTCTGAATATAATTCGTATATTTCACGTATAGTAAACCCGCACGGATTTAGTGCTGAATTTCATATGATTGAGTTGTTTATTTTTATTTCAGATAATCTATTGCCGCTATTTTCCTTGCATTATTGAAAGAATTAGTTATCAATGAGGGTGATTTTTATTTCCGAGGCTGAAAACTCAGTATCGGCATTCGATAGCGGCTTTTTATTTTATTCAACTACCGTATAACAATTTTTTATTATTGGCAGCGTTTTGTTTTCTGTTGGGATTGAGTAAAAGGTAATATATCCATTAAATACATATAACTTCCTTTTCGCTGATAAAGCCCATAGCCGTGACCATCAACAGGTTCTAAATGATAGCAAGGGATCGGTTCGGTATGTTTTTGTCTGACGTGGTACATCGCCAAGAGATAATGTTTAAATTCCTCTTCATTATTTATTTCCCGGTCATTATTCTTTTCTGCCAAAAAGGGAAGATAGAAGTGCTCTGAATACGGAACGATGGCTGTCACAATAGGGGTAATAATACCTTTAATGTGGTGGGTACTTTTAGGTGTTGTTGTCGGTTCTTCGATGATGGCAGAAATAAAGGTACGCATAAATCCTCATGTTAACGCTTTTATTATTTTGCAGTGATTACTCCTATCACTTTGATACCCCTAACGTTATCACCGAAAACCCCTTAAATCCATACCCTGAGTGATATAAATTAAATAATTCCATTATATTATTGATATTAAATAGTTTTTATTTGGAGTGAGCTGAATGATTTTTTTAGCGTGATAATGACAGGGGCGGTGAGCATCCAAGACGCTGTATGAGAAAAAAAACAGTGTCTTGGCGTAAAAAATCGGCGGAATTTGCGCGTGGAATGAAGCCGGGAAGCGGTTATCGTTTTCGTTTCATGCCACGAAATAAACAGACAATCACCCCGACGATATCGATTTCAGGCGAAACCGGGATCAGAGGAATACGGGTATCGTCAACCGACAAATAGCCCACGCCACCGCCCAGCTTATAACGATAAACAGAATACTGTTCACCGATGCGGGCATAGACTAAATCATCATTGCCCCTCTCTCCCTGAGTATCGACCACGATTAAGGCGCCCGCCGGGACATCAGCGCAACCGGTATTTTGGGGGATGCGGTAAGCCCGGCAGGTGTCAAACGCAGCCTTCTGCTCAGACAGGGCCGGTACCATGAAAGCGTCGCGGGTGGCATGTTCCTGCTCATAAATTTTGACCGACACATAGCGGTTGTACTGCCCGGCCATGTCATCCTCATCGTGAAGTTTATTACCACTGCCATCACTGAGCCATTCCGGGCGCACACCCAGCGCCTGGGCTAAGTCAATGATCCGGCCGGTTTTCGTCGCCGTCCCGGAGAGTAATTTCCATATCATGGATTGTGCCATGCCAGCTTTTTTTGCCAGCGAAGATTGGGTCAGTCCTTTATCTGCCATGGCTTCTTTTAATCTGTCAGCAAGCGTCATAAGTGCCTCATGAGTTTATCTGGGTATTCTGAATGATGGGTTGCTCATTCTATCCCTAAAGTGATACCTTTACAAACACACTGATAGTGATTTAATCTGACCGTTAGTGATATTATGATGGCAAACGTATGGGAACGGGGAAAAAATGAAAAACAGCGTGATAGAGAAAGTGATAGATATTGCCGGCAGCCAGACCAAACTGGCTCAGGCACTGGGGTGTGCGCAATCGCTGATTAGCGGGTGGCTGTATGGCAAAAAACGGGTTTCGGTGTCATTGGTGCCCGAGATCGTGATTTTTTCAAACGGGGTGGTTCAGGCCCATGAACTGCGTCCGGATTTGCCTAAAGTCTTTCCACCCCCTGATGTCAGGGTCGGTGAGTAAACAGGCAGGGTGTTTAGCGTAGGGTAACAGGGAGAAACGACATGAGTATGAGCTTGATGGTGCAGGCAATGAGTATCCGGGTGGGCAATCCCCTGCGGAAACTGGTGCTGATTAAGCTGGCCGATAATGCGAATGATAAAGGGGAATGCTGGCCATCGTATCAGCATATTGCGGATCATTGTGAGTGCAGTAAAAGTGCGGTGAGAAATCACATTGCTGCCCTGATTAAGCTGGGCTTGCTGAGCAAAGAAAACCGGCTCGGTAATCATAATGGGAAAGGAAATGCCTCGAATGTTTACACCCTGCATTTATCGGCTGCCCCTGTGTCGCTAAATAACATTCCCCCTGTGCCAGCCGCTGGCAGCCCTGTGTCATCTGCGGGCACCCCTGTGCCGCCAGATGGCAGACCCCCTATGCCGTCAGATGGCACCAGAACCAGTCACTCTTTTGAACCCGCCAATGAATCAGTCAAAGAACCTATAAAACCCCAGGGGGCTGGGCAGAGAGAAGCCGCAAAAAAATCAGCATTCGATCCACTCACTGCTAAACCAGAAAACGTCAGCGCCGAAACGTGGGCAGACTGGGTGACGTTCCGGCAGGAAATCAGGAAACCCCTGACGGAAACCAGTTGCCGACAGCAGGCCAGACAACTGGCTGCATGTACTAACCCTGATGAAGTGATTTGTACCTCGATTGCCAACAGTTGGCAGGGACTCTTTCCTGACAGACCCAAATTCGGGCAACGGCAGCAAACCAACACCCATACTGGATTTGAACACAAGCGCTATGAAGCTCACGGTGCGAACTGGACAAAAAATATTTAAGGAGCAGAAAACGTGATGGAAACACAAGAACCCGGAATATTAAAAATCGTTCCCCGCTTTGCGCAGGCCAGCTTTGCGACCTACGAGCCGCAGAGCCTGATAGCTGAAAATAACCTGAAAACTTGTCAGGGCTATGTCCAGACATGGGAGGACCGCAAGCAGGCCGGGGAAGGTATGATCCTGTGCGGACGTCAGGGAACCGGCAAAACTCACCTTGCCGTGGCCATTTGTCGTGAGATTGCCGCCGGGGGTGATGAAGCGGTTTTTATCACCACCGCATCACGTATCATCCGGGCGTTTCGTCGCTCATGGAACAGCGAAGGGGAGATGAGCGAGTTTGACACCCTGAAATTTTACAGCGAGCTGGATTTGCTGGTAATTGACGAAATCGGGATGCAGTACGGCACAGAGTCTGAACGCCATATTCTGTTTGAGGTGCTGAATAATCGCTATGAAGACCTGCTGCCCACTCTCCTGATCAGTAACTTGCCTGTCACTGAGCTGGCGCAGTTTTTGGGTGACCGGACGCTGGACAGAGTGCTTCAGGGTGGCACGGTACTGGCTTTTGACTGGGAAAGTTACAGAAGGGAAATCGCATGAACGAATATGATTTGGAAATGGCCGTCATCAGTGGTTTGTTATCGGGTGGGGCGACACCGGACGCTTATGACGTATTGGCGATGTTGCCGGATGAGGCGTTCAGCTCCGTTCATCTGCGCCGGGTGTACAGAGAAATCAAAAAGCAGGCCCTGAGCAGCACCATTATCGATCCCTTTTTCATTGCAGATGCGATGGGAGAGGAAAGGGGTATTCTGGCTAACTTGCTGGAACTGGCTAAGACCCCGGTCTGGCAGGCAAACCTAAAAGGCTATGCGGAAAAGGTCATGCGTTACTGGCGTGTACGTCAGGTCACTGATCTGATTAACCGTTATCAGAAAGCGATTCAGGCCTGCGGCAATCACACGCAAGCGGAAGCACTGATTGAGGCGTTTGCGTCCCAGTTTAATGGATTATCCCAGGGCGATAGCAGCTTACAACCCGTTGTCATCGGCACATTGCTGGATAGATACGTTGAAACACTGGAAGCGCGTCATCAGGGCAAGACAGGTATGATCCTGACAGGCATTGAGCCGCTGGACGAACTGACCGGCGGATTCAACCCAACTGACCTGATTTTGCTGGGCGGACGTCCGGGGATGGGCAAAACGGAACTGGCCCTGTGCATGATTGACGGGATGACCCGTGACGGGGGCGGGGCTTTGTTGTTTTCCATGGAAATGGCAGCGCCACAAATTGCTGAACGAATGGTGGCGAGTTCGGCTGCGATGCCCGTGTCTAAACTCAGAAACGGTGAACTGTATGATGAAGACTGGGGACGCATTGGTCATGCACTGGGTTCACTTATCGATCGGGATATTCATGTGCTGGATGCCAGTGATCTGAGTATCGAACAAATTTGTGCCATCAGTGAAGCCCATAAGCGTCGCTACCCGAACTTAAAGGGCATTTTCGTAGACTACCTTGGGTTGATTAAAAAACCCCGGGCTGACCGCCACGATCTGGCTGTGGCAGAAATATCGAAGACACTGAAAGGGCTGGCGAAACGGCTGTACACTCCGGTCACGGCATTGAGCCAGTTATCAAGGGAAGTGGATAAGCGTCCCTTGCATCAGCGTCGCCCGGTGGGCGCAGATTTACGTGATTCCGGTTCACTGGAGCAGGATGCGGATCGTATTCTCTTCACTTATCGGGATGGGGTGTATAATCCGCTTAGCCCCGCCAGCCAGTACGCGGAGATTATTCTGGAGAAGAACCGTCACGGGCAGACCGGTACGGTCTATCAGGCATTCAGGCACGGCCATTACCTGCCGACTGATCAGATAGCGGCTGCGGAAGTGTGCCGCAGGCCGCAACACACCAGACAAAAACAACGCCGTTATGCCGACCGGGCACTTTAACAGGGGAGTGGGCGAATGCGTGATATTCAATTAGTCATGGAACGCTGGGGCGCATGGGCGGCAGATAATCGCGACGGGGTTTACTGGTCACCCATTGCGGCAGGCTTCAAAGGACTCATTCCTAATAAAGTAAAGTCCCGCGTACAATGTTGTGATGATGACGCCATGCTTATTTCAAGTTGCATGGCAAAACTGAATCAGCAGCATAGTGATGCCCATGACTTGCTGTTTGATTATTATGTTTTCGGTAAAACGTTTATGCAATTGGCCCATGATTATCACTGTTCTGATACGCATATCGGGAAGCGATTACAAAAGGCTGAAGGTGTGATTGCAGGGATGTTAATGATGCTGGATATCCCACTGGACATGGATAAAGACACCTCCGTTAGCGTAACATCCATCATGTAGCGATTTTTAAAAATAAATCTTTACGATCGTAAAAACGCTGCTATTGTGATAAACGTGATGACAAAGTCACCCGCTTATTAATAGCAGATATTTTAAACCTTGCCCCGTGCAAGGTTTTTTTACGCCTGAAATAAACATAAGACTTGCTGTTGTGATAGGTCAGAGTTACATGTGTGTTCATGCACAAAAACTCACCAAAAGGTTAGAATTATCATGTTAAAACATGAAGATATGACAATAACAGCCGCCTGTGTTTTAGACGCCGTGCCTTTGCATACGTGGTTTTCTGTTTCTGAAGTGTCTAAATTAATGGGGCTGCCTGAACCCCGTTGCCAACTACTGTTAACACAATTTCGTCTGGCGGGTTTAATGGAAAGCCGGGAGGATGACACATTTTTCAAACGTTCTTCCTGATGGGGCTATTTCCCAGAATGTGAAAGCGCAGGCCGGTGAATGCCGGCTTTTCGTGTTGTGGTTCGCCTGAAAGCCGCCAGCGTCAAGAGGAAAAAAGCGAATGGATTTACGCCCTGTCACCTTAGTCAACGATGACGCCCTGAAATTTATCAAAACCCTGCCGGATAACTGTATCGACCTGATTGCCACTGATCCACCGTACTTTCGCGTGAAAGCGTGTGACTGGGATAACCAGTGGGAGGACGTGACGGCTTACCTTGCGTGGCTGGACGAACTGTTGGCCGAGTTCTGGCGGGTACTGAAACCGAACGGCAGCCTGTATATGTTCTGCGGTTCGCGTCTGGCCTCTGATACTGAGCTGCTCGTTCGTGAACGCTTTAACGTGCTGAATCATATTATCTGGGCGAAACCGTCTGGCCCGTGGCGCAGGCAACATAAAGAAAGCCTGCGCATGTATTTTCCGGCCACGGAACGTATTATTTTTGCTGAACATTACCAAGGCCCCTATCACCCGAAAGGCGATAGCTATTTCAAACAATGTCGGGACCTCAAACAGTCCGTCTTTAAACCGCTGGTGGATTATTTTCGTGATGCCCGGAAAGCGTTAGGCGTCACGGCAAAAGAAATTAACACCGCCACCGGGAAACAGATGGCCAGTCACTGGTT
>NZ_CAWMEB010000019.1:0-3738 GCF_963866145.1 Xenorhabdus sp. NBAII XenSa04 | reverse complement strand
TTATTGATAACCAACCGAACCACCGCACGATGAGGCACTACCACGCCTTTGGGTGTACCGGTAGAGCCAGAGGTATACATGATATACGCCGATCCAGTGCTGGAAGCGGGTAAATCAAGATTGAGGCGATCTTCTTCCCTGATGGTGCTCATCTCACCAGAGAAACGAAATATCGGCACAGTCAGGAGGTCAGCCGGAATATCCGCCCACATATCGGTGAGCAGCAATTTGGCTGAACAATCTTTTATCAACCAGTTCTTCCGCTCGTCCGGTACACCAGGATCAATCGGGACATAAACAGCACCCGCCTTGAGAATAGCTAACTGAGCCACAACCAGCTCAATAGATCGCTCTAACAAGAGCGCAACATGTTCCCCCGGATAAACTCCTTGCTCAATTAATTGACGAGCCAGTCGATTAGCACGGATATTCAATTCCGCATAGCTAATGGATTGGTTTTCATATAGCAACGCTGTGGCATCCGGGGTATTCTCCACCTGTTGTTCAAACAGGTGATGAATGCACAGTTGGTCAGGATAAGTTGTTTCGGTCGCATTCCAGGTTTCCAGCAACAATGTGCGTTCAATTTCTGGCAGAATCTCCAACATCTGTACCGGCGTTTCCGGCGTCTGTTCAAGCGCTTCTGCCAAGCTCTCCAGAGCCTGTTGCATATAACTACATATTCTTTCTGGATCAAATGGTTGTACTACCTGAGCAGTCAGCCCCAAATTGGAACCACCATCCTCTACCGACAAGACAAACGGATAGTTGGTCCGCTCCTGTGCCCCAAGGAATTCAATTCCGCTGATGATCTCATCCGGCGTGACCGGCTGTGTATTATGTCGGTAATTCAACAGCGTATTAAACAGTGGTGTCCCACTGGCTACCCCACTGCAACGTTGAGCCAGCGCCAATGATGCATGTTCATGCGCTAATAATCCTGCCAATCGGGTATGAGCGGCCTGTACACTCTCTCGTACCGGAGTTTCATCTATATCCAATCGTAATGGCAGGGTATTAATAAACAGCCCCATGCCATTGTCGGCGCCTGCACCAGCCTGAATACGTCCGAACAACACTGTGCCAAATACCACTTGTTTCTGACCACTGGTACGCGACAATACCTGTGCCCAGGCCAAATGACACAGCGCCGCCACACTGACGCCCAAACGCCGAGCCTGATTACGCAGACGGTTATTCAGTGCAGGCGTCAGCATTCTGTGCGATTCCGTCACCTGCGAGCCGTCATGGTGTACTTCCGTTAATCCGAATGTCAGCGTCGGCTCATCCACCATCGCCAGCATATCGGTAAAGAAACGGGTATGTTCTTCCTGACTTATTCCCAGTTGAGCCTGAGCTACCAAAGTACGAAAAGGTACCGGAGCAGGCAGACCCTCTTCCCGTCCAGTAAGATAGGCCTGCACTTCGTGGTTCATCACTTCCAGCGTGGTATGGTCGCCAATCAGATGATGCAGCAATTGCAACAGGATCCAGCGTCCATCGGTTTCCTGTGCCACCGCAAAACGCAACAACGGTGCTTGACTAAGATCGATACGATACCGACGCGGGTCAAAACGTTGAGTCAACTGGTCACCGACAAGTCCGTCAATCGGGTTCAACACCAGTTCAGCGATTGATAAAGGTGCCCGACGGCAAACCACCTGCGCCGGAACGGACAATCCTTGCCAAACAAAAGCAGTACGCAGAATATCGTGGCGATCAACCACCTGTTGAACCGCGGCCAGATAACGATCCAGCAAACGCCGATCTGCAAAAGCCTGTTGCGTTATCAGCAAGTAGGGATCACCTTCATTCGCCAACAAATGGTGAAACAGAATGCCATCTTGTAGCGGTGACAGAGCATAGATATCCTGAATATTAGCCATTCCCCCCGGTATCTGATCAACAATACAGTCAATTTCAAGCTGAGTGAGGTCAATCAGCGGCAACATCTCCGGTGTTAACACAGACGTATCCGGTGTAATACCGTTATCAGGCACCTTGATCTCACAATGCTGAGACAAAGACTGAGCCAGTACATTTAATGTCGGATGCTGGAATAACGTTTGTACCGAAATGCCTAACCCCATACTCCGTAAACGCCCAATCATCCGTACTGCCAACAGCGAGTGGCCCCCCAGGGCAAAAAAGCTGTCGTGCCGGCTAATCCGCTCAATCTCCAGCAATTCACTCCAGATAGTAGCAAGCGCGTTCTCAATTTCCCCTTGCGGCGCTTCGTAAACCTGGCGGGCAAAAGCATGTTGATTGGGCGCCGGCAACGCTCTGCGATCCAATTTACCATTCGGTGTCAATGGGAATTCATCCAGACGTACAAAAGCTGCCGGAATCATATAATCCGGTAAAATATCACTCAGATATTCACGCAGACTGGCGGCCAGCCCGTTATCCGTTTCTGCCACTATATTATTTGTCACTACATAGGCAACTAAGCGCTTATCCTGACCATCACCCGACGCCAGTACCAGCGCTTCACTCACCACCGGGTATTCAGTCAGGCGCGCCTCGATTTCCCCCAGTTCAACCCGAAAACCACGGATTTTAACTTGCTGGTCATTACGACCGGCAAACACCAGATTGCCATCCGGCAGGTAACGGGCTAAATCTCCGGTGCGATACATCCGGGCATCAGCGTCATCACTAAACGGATCTGTCAGGAAACGTTCAGCAGTGAGTTCAGGGCGATTGAGATAGCCACGGGCCACACCCACACCGCCAATATATAACTCACCTACCGCGCCCAGCGGTGCCGGCTGACCGTGTTTGTCCAACAGATAGACACGTTTGTTAGTTGCTGGTCTACCGATGGGAATTAATCCTCTTGTATAGTCTGACGGACAATTCCAGGTGGTGGCGCAAACGGTGATTTCCGTCGGGCCATAAGCATTGAACAGCGTGGCCTGACGGTTTAATGTCTGGATTAGCGCCGGACTGGGTGCTTCACCGCCCAGTATCACGGTCGGCTTTATCGCCAGCGCCGGTAAATCAGCCCCATCCCGCAGCAGGGCGGGTGTCAAACAAGCGTGCGTCACCGACTGCTCTTCAAGATACTGCCAGAGGCGGTGCGGGTCTTGCCGGATTGTTTCAGTCGGAATAATCAGCATAGCTCCACTGCTTAACGCCATCATGATTTCCCAGACGCTGGCATCAAAGCCAAATGAAGCAAACTGCAACATCCGGCTGGTAACACCAACATCAAACTGAGCAATGTGTTCCAGCGTTAAGTTAACCAGACTCTGATGTTCAATCATCACCCCTTTCGGTCTGCCGGTGGACCCGGAAGTGTAGATCACATACGCCAGATGCCGTGAGGTGAGATCAAAAAGTTGCGGGTTACTGTCCGGTTGATTTGGTAAGGAATTTGGATCGATTACAATCAGTGTCTTCAATGTTTCTTCACTCAGTGCCGCCCGTCCAATATTATCCGCCAGTACTATAGTTGGTGCAGCATCAGTGAGCAGATAAGCTAAACGTTCACACGGATAAGCCGGATCCAATGGCACATAAGCACCACCTGCTTTCAGCACCGCCAGTAATCCTACTATTCTCTCCAGTGATCGTGTCACACAAATAGCCACTGGTTGATCTGGTACTACACCTAATACAATCAATTGATGTGCTAATCGGTTGGCACGAGTATTCAATTCAGCATAGCTGAGCATCTGGTTTTCATACCTTACTGCTATCGCGTCCGGGATTCTCTCTACCTGTTGTTCAAAC
>NZ_CAWMEB010000018.1:0-2987 GCF_963866145.1 Xenorhabdus sp. NBAII XenSa04 | reverse complement strand
CTTATTAGGCGAATCCAAGTCTTGAGAAAAATACAGGAGTCAGAATACGTTTCAATATTCTTTCAGATGCTACATTTTATGCTGGTATTTTTGGTGATCCCATGGATGCGGCAGAACAATATATAGAAGATCTGAAAGAATTCACGCATATAAGAAATATCAATGAAATAGTGAATATCCTCGACAGATCTGAAATAGTTTCATTATTTCAGAATGATTATAATCGTGCTTTATCAAAACATCTGAAAACTTTCACATTGGATCCCTCTTTCGGAATTAGTCATGAGGAAGCTATTCGTTTCAATGCCAGTGTCGGGAGCACGGTTAACATTTCCGATCTCTCTCTGACATATAGTCAAAAAAAAATCGATATTTTGTGATTCTATTTTCCCTGATCTGGCAATAAAGCATGAGATCATGAATAGAGTTCACACCGCCTTTATTCAGTACAGAGCTATGAAAGAAGCAATAGCGAGTATCCAATGGGAAAAGAGGCTATTTCCTAATGCAATCCGGGCGACTATTCATCATAAGACAATACCAGTAATTGGTATCAGGATATATCCTGGTTACAAGAACTATTCACCGCATCTTCCCTACCATGGTATTGCTGTTATTGAATGCAGGAATAATGTCTGGTAAATGAGTATTGAGCAAGAAATTCAACAGCATGGTAAGCGTTTAAGAATTATTAATAGTCGGGATGTCAGTGATTTTTATGTAGATGCCGATACTCTGGAATATATGGAGAATTTGTTAAAGAAATAGAACTTTAGCAGTCCTATAACTTGATAATCAACATTTAAGCACTTTAGTTAATACTGAGTAATATCTCAGCATTTATTATATTTGTGCATATCTTTTATCAAAGGGGAATAGATGCGTAACTTTATTTTAATTATTTTAGGGAATATTGCATTAGCATTTTTTAATTAGTATCGCTATGATCGGTATTAATTTTCTACGATATGCTGCTGCTGAGAGTGTCCCAAAGTACCGGGCAGCAACAGCAAGTTCTTTATTGCTGGCTTCTGGAATAATTGGGGTCATTATTGGCAGCGAGCTATATGGAAAAGGAGATAGCCTGGGGTTCGATCTTCCATTTATCGGTTGTTTTATGCCATTGATATTCCGGTCTTAAGCTGTGGCATACAACACGCTGAATATCATCTACTTCTAATTTCCAGGCAGAGCCTGCCAACAGTTGCAATGCAACATTTAATCGCACTGGTCCCAATTGATAATGAGGGGCTGGCAAAGATTGTTGATAAAGGGTGTTAGCTTGTCCACTAACACTACATAAGCGATATCCTGATTGGCGTAACGCATAGCGCATTGCCTCACCAACAGTAGGCTTCAATGAACTGGGCATCTTTAATTGAACCAATTGCTTCAATGGGTAGCGTTGCGCTATTTCTGGCGAGGTATCAACTAACAAATAACGGTCATAACGGACCATTTCTGGAGGTGATTGGTAAATATCAGGCAGTGCAGCAGATATATTATCTAAAGGAATATTCGAAGAGGTCATTGTAGCAGTTTGTTGCTTAACACAAGCTGTCAGTGCAAGCGGAATTAATAACATAAGAGATAGTTTTTTCATGATCCTTTATCCTGTTCCTATATAAAATTTATCTGCCTAACTTTGCTGAGGAACGAGATCAAATTCAACAAACAACTCTATCTTGAAAAATAAAAAAAATTATTATGAACAATGTACGATATACCTTTTCATAATAGTGAGAGTATCTGCATGTGATGATCCATTACCCCGTATGCCTCTCAAGAACTCAGGGGTAAGGAATACTTCTATCATTTTGAAAAATTATATAGGCACTAAGTCTTAACAATATACACCTTCATTATTAAGTTTTATTTTTTTGAAGATCCCCTATATTTAAATTAAATACCTACTTCAATAAAACAATAACAATTCTAATATTAAGAGTCAGAAGTTATTTCAATTTAATTATAAAAGCATGATATTAGTCTGCTGATTATTTTTATTATTTATAATTTATTTAAAATAAATTATTGTATGAAATACATATAACAACATGAGTGAATTTTATGAAAATTATGATTGAAGACGAGATTGAAATACTGGATGTCTGGGGAGAGGGTAGAATTATTGATTGCCTTTCCAGAAAGTACCCTTGTAAAGCGTGGGAAGAAGCCCTTCATGTTACGGGGTTTCCGAATGCAATTAATGTAAACCATAAAGATCAAAAAATTTCTAACGGCCCTGATGAAAAAAAAGATATTCCCAATCTCAGCCCCGTTGATAGCTATGACTATCCAAAATTCAACATACCAGACGACTCATGTAAATATATCACATTAATGGGATCACCATTAAATGATGAAACCATGAAAGAGATGATTAGAGTTTTCAATAAAAAACCTAGGCATGGTAATATTTTTCTTTATGGTCTAGATAATGATGTAATATCTAAATTTGAAAGGTTGTTAAATGAAATTGGTAATATCCCAATAAAATATGAGGTAATACACCATAAAACGGATCTTATATCAGGATTAATATCGCCATTCAATGAGATTAAATTATTAACGACTCATCACGTTGATATTTTTACCATTGATTACCGTATACCTAGCGGTGAACTTTAATTTACATCGCTTTTTCCAGATCCAATAATATACTTTGTACTATAATTCACAGTAAAAAGCCACGCGTTAACGTGGCTTTTCAGTTAACCATTGTCATTTAATAGACAACGTCAAGTGATCCCCAATGGCCTCCACGATTTTGCCAATCACATCAATTTTCATTGAATGCTTTAAATCAAAAATACGAGTGATTTTCTGTTTTTACTTACTGAGGCAAGCATTAACAATGATTACGTGTAACTGTTTCATGTAATGATCGCCATAACCGTTCTATTTTATTCAGCCAAGGAGTATAGAAGATTTCTCTGGTTTAAGTATCAAGACAACCAGCAAGGTGGTCATGCTCCCAATAATTA
>NZ_CAWMEB010000017.1:0-1295 GCF_963866145.1 Xenorhabdus sp. NBAII XenSa04 | reverse complement strand
CTGACCGGATAAATCCGTTCGGATAACCAGTGAATTGACGAAAAAACCGATCAACGGCTCAATATCATGGTGTCTTCTCCCTGCCAGCCCCGTTCCAATCACAATATCTTTTTCATTACTGTAACGGCTCAGCAATACAGCAAAAGCCGTTTCCAGGAACATGAATAAAGTCACGTTATGTTTAGCACACAATCCCCTGATTGCTTGGGTCAGACGCGAGGAAATGCGTTGTGTATGAAAACATCCCTCGATATTTTGTTTCTCCAGACGTGGATTATCCAGTGGCACACGATGGACGGGTGAAATACCCGCTAACTGATTCTGCCAGTATGTCAGTTGCTTTTTCAGCACATCACCTTGTAACCAGCTCTGTTGCCATTGGGCGTAATCAGCATACTGAATTTTCAGCGGAGGTAACGGATTTACCTTTCCTTGACAATAAGCTTTATATAACGTGAAAAATTCATGGAGAAATATTGTTACAGACCAGCCATCAAAGGCGATATGATGAATCGTATAAATAATGACATAATCATTTTCTGCCAATTTTATTAACCGAATGCGCAGCATCAGATCTGTGCTAAGGTTAAAAATCAAACTCTCTTCTTCCTTACCAAGTTGTTTTACTTGATAGTTTTTCTCAGATTCAGAAAGTGCGGATAAATCATAATGTGTAATTGGTAAATCGTAATCAGTGGAAATAAATTGCCGCGGCTCGTTACCGACGGTTTTAAAATGGGTACGCAACACTTCATGGCGTTCAAGCAATGTCTTTACGGCTGCCTCAAACGCCTGTATGTTAATGGATTCCCATAACCTGAAATTCCCCATACAGTTATACTGAGGGCTGCCTCCATCCAGTTGATCAATAAACCATAAACGCTGTTGAGCAAATGAAAGCGGATAATGTTCCGCGTTACCAGCACGCGGAATATCTTGCAAAAAGTGATACGTTTGAGTTTGCTCTTCTGAATTAAGCTGGTTCAGAAAATTAATTAACTCTTGTTTATGTTGTTTCCACTCACTGAGCAATTCCGGTGGAATACTGTCGCGACTGGTCTTGTATTGTAAACGATTATCAGTAACGTACAGAGTAATTCCCTGATCTAAAGCTTCATTGACAATTCGCGCGGCATTTTTCATATCTCACCTTTCAAGAGTTCTTGTGCTGTTTCTTGCTCAGACTGGAAATGTTTTCTTTTTTCTTTAATAAGATGAATAGTGACAACTTGCGATAACTGCTCAAGTGTCGGATGTTCAAAAACATTTCTCAACGGCACCTCTACTTTTAAGTC
>NZ_CAWMEB010000016.1:0-11149 GCF_963866145.1 Xenorhabdus sp. NBAII XenSa04 | reverse complement strand
TCATTAGTGTGGGGCACTTTGTTCAATCGGCGATAGAATGAGCAATTCAGCATATTTTTATCAGACACCTCACCATGAAAATTAATTTGTACCCTGAATCCCAGCATGTGTTCGACTGGTTTCATATCACGATGCGCCTGACTGTCTTAAAACAATATGTCAAAGGGGTATCAAAAAACGCCCCTGAAGCAGATGCAATGGAGCCAGCAAGGTATGCATTACTTACTCCTGATACGCACAGCGGTACTCAATGATAATTTGAAAACCCAATTTAAGCATTGGTATGCTGGCATAAAATTAGGTGAAGAAACGAAGCATTATTGGATGGAAGCGGTTGCCGTACAAATGCCCCAAGTTCTTTTATGCTCTTATTACACGTCCTAGCTATCAACCATGTTTATCCGATTCAAATGTTCCCGCTAGTCCCTACACAACTCCGACAATCCACTACACTCATTCTTTTTGCTTTCTTGCATTTTTCGCATAATTATATCCAATAAAATAGAAAAACAAACTAAGCAAAGTAGCTGCACAAAGTGTAAAAAATAAGGACGATGGAGTAGCATAGCTAAGTAAAAAACCTGCTACTATTGGCGACAAAGCTCCACCAATAAATCGAAGATTCTGTATCCCATAATAGCTTCCTTTTAAATTTTCAGGGGCGATATGATCAATAAACATATATTCTAATGGTATGACAATAATTTCTCCAAATGTAAAGAAAACCATTGAAACCACCCAGAGTAATACGGATTCCCCAGCAATCCAAAAACCAATGATACCTATAAAAAACATCATGATGCCTAAAGAAAAACCACAAAATATATTTTCTTTAGGTAATTTCTTGCTTACAAAATATTGTAATGAAATTACTAAAAAAGCATTCACTGGGTTAATAATCCCGAGAATTTCATACGCAAATTCTGCATTGGATGTTTTCAATAAATACTGAGAAATATAACCAGCTGATTGACTAAACACAAGAGAAATGAAAGTACTACCAATAGTGAAGTAAATTAATGAATTATCTTTAAATAAAATACTTAATGTTTTAAACAAATTTATTGGAGTGGATTTATTTTCTGAGTTTATCTTTTTATGAAAAGATATGTTGTCATAAAATCGGATAAGTAGAATAATTAACATCAGAATAGAAACTCCTCCTGAAAGATAAAATGGAAGAGTTAAATTTAATTTAGCAGCGATTACTCCGATAGGAGCTCCTATGGCCCAGCCGGCATTTGATAAAGCATAATTGAGGGAAAAAATCTGTGATCTTTGCTCATTAGAAGTCCAGTCAGCTATACATGATTTTATCGTAATATTTAACATTCCATTGGAAGTATATATTAAGCTCAAAATTAATATCATTATCCATGATTGATAAATCATAGGAATTAAAAATAAATTCAAGGAGAAAAGCATCATACATGCGAATATAACTAAAATTTTATCAAACCTATCAACTAGGTATCCAGTTAATGAGTTGAAAAATATACTAATTAACAGACTTGCACTAAGAATAGAACCGACCAATTCAAGTGGTATTTTAAAATTGCTGGAAATGTATATTGCCATAAATGGAAGAGTTATACCCCGTGAAGTTGTCGTAGCGAATGTATTAATAAGGAGTATTGAAATTGGCGACTTGTGTATTTTCATTGTTTACCTCATAAGTATTCTTATCACTTATCTGTGAATTGGATGGACAATGGTTTTTATGAGAGGAAAAAATAACTTCATTGGCTCCGGTATACCTTTGATATGAAAAGTAAGCAAGTAATAATTGTGGGTTTTATTCCCTAATCAATGCAAACTACCGGAAATTTTTCGGCGTATTGGTGATTTTTCACATTCGTTTCATTACGGTTTATGATGGAGGAAAAATTACGCCAAAAAGCCCAAAAAAGTATTTTCTGGGGAAAATTCTTACCTAACGCACAGGGTAGAATAATTTAAATTTAACACATTCATTTATATTGTGCACCATTACAATAACTTAGATTTTTAGCCTAATTTAAAGCTTGTTTATGTGATAAATATCACAGATAAATGTCTTTGTAGCTATTAGCTTAAACTTAATTGTTATTTAGGAGTAAATAAATCATTAAATAATAGTTTTATTAACTCTGTTAACAATGCAGAAACGAATAACTTGATGGTTTCATTCAAAAACATGAGGAATGAAAAATGAAAGATTCTGACGCACTAAACAAAGTATCGAGTAGTGATCTTGAAAAAATTTCGGTAAGCCTCAGTAGAACAACACAGATGATCAAGCCTAGTGGAACAGACCAACCAAAAGGTTTGTTTGTTATCAAATCGAAAACTGATCCTTTAGACGCAAAATTATTGGAGCAGTGCTGTATTCGCTGAAATTTATTCAGCTTACATATTCAACTAATCTATATTCATAAATATGGATTGTGCTAATTATTGTCTGAAATTATTCTGGAAATATGCTCTTTAGAAAAGAAAGGTATCTTAAGGGCATATTTTCTAAGACAAAAAAGCAAATTACTAACACAAGGTGGCTAATTCTTATAATCAGGAATTCCACCATTAATAAATAGATTATGCTTATGAAATGGACATATTTTGGTCACGCCTGTTATTTTATTGAAACAACCAATCTAACAATATTGGTAGATCCACTGCTTAAATCAGTGTTTCAATCTGGTACTGCACAAGTATGTCCAAACCGAACTATAAATATTGAAAAATTACCGAAAATAGATGTAATAATTATTACTCATCAACATCCAGGGCATTTCGAACTAGAAAGCTTATCGATGATAAATCGCGATGCATTAGTCATTTACCCCCCATTACCGAGCATCAAATTAGGTCTAAGCACTCTCGGATTTAGTAACATTAAAATTGTAAGAACTAGTGAGGAAATAGAAATAAACTCACTGAATATTCTGTTTACTGGTGAAAAACACCTTGAAAATTTTCAATTTGGTTTCACCATTAAAGATGAAAAAAATGCGATTGTGTATACTGGTGATTCTTCTTTAGATATCAATGAAGTGCAGCGTATAAAAACATTTTGCAGTTATAATCCTGTACTGATAGGTGGTTATCCAGATGTACAACATCGGTTTTTGACATATTGGGACATAGAATTTCCTAGTACTGACATTGAGAAGATGTTAACAGGAATAAAAGCACTTGCACCGTTATTTTTTGCTCCAAGTTGTTCTGGGATGAAGTACGTTGGGAAATATGATTGGGCAAATTATTATAGTTTCCCCATGCACCCAAAAGATTTCATAGAAGAAATCAAACCTTATCTATCTGGGATAGAAATGGTTACATTACTGCCTGGTGATGTAATTTCAGTGGTCAATGGAATACCTAAGCTAGATATACAGGGTTCTCAAATAGTCAAAAGTATGGGTAATTTTGACCGCCCAAGAGTAGATCCGACAAAGAGTCTATCTCCGCTCCAAGATGATGACCCTAAATGTCTTGGAATTGACAGGCTAGAAAAAGCAGTTTCTATTTGGTTGCAAAATAAATTTGTTCCATGGTTAGAAAAGCAAAAAGAACGTATTGATAGCTCTATTGCAGTATTGTGCAAACAACAAGTTAGATATGGAATAGAAATTATACTTCCTTCAAATACAATAAGAGAGTATGTTGTAGAATTTTCTCCGTCAGGAATAAAGTTAGAAAAATTATCTATTCCATATGTTTCATTGCATATTAGGGTTAGCGCCTCTGCTTTACTAGCCTGCGAATCGGCTGAAATACCTTATTTTGTCTTATACTTTCATTCAAGAGTCTATTCAACATTACATCGTATTTTTCAATCGGATGATGGTGTATTTAAAATACAGAGATACGATGTAAGAGATCCTATTTTTTCATATTTCAATAACGATCCGGAAACTCACTTTAACCGATGGGTGAAAAGAGAAGCCAATCGATTAATGAAGGTTAAACATGATGAAAATTAGAATAGCTATGGGTGTTAATGGAATTAATACCCCAAAAGGTTTTTTCATTAGAAATACATCAACTTTAGATACTTACTTTAGTAACCTTCTCACACAACCCTTGTTTTTAGTTATGCAAAGTATATTGTCTGATTGGATTTATTTAGATGATGCTGTAGACCAAGTTAGTATGACATTTGATTTTCCTAAGAAAATAATTGAGGCTTCTTTTAATCAACTTATAGAAATAAAGATGGTAGTTAAGAAAGATGATCCGCTTCATAAATATATAGAAGAGTTTAGAGGAACCTGGAGAGAACACGGATGGGAGGAAGCGATGCAATATCATTTCTATACAACTAAATTGATTAGAATGAATTACCTTGCAGATCCAAAAGGACTCGAAGATAAAGCCGAAATGCGCGAATATTTGGAAAAAGAATCGCCACCATCTAATTATAAGCTCTATGAAAATTTACCATTCATCAAATTGCCTGAACTTAATGAGATAAATGTAAAAAAAACAATCGGATTAAATGAAATTTTTTTAGCAAAAGTTTCAAAAGGTAATAGAACAGGACAATTCAGTATTGATGAGTTAGCTTATCTGCTGAAATTAAGCGTCGGTCAAACTGCAACAAGACGTCTACCTCTCACCGGAGCACATGTGGCAAAAACCTCACCTTCTGGAGGTAGTCGGCATCCAACCGAGGCTTATATTGTAATCTTAGACTGCCAAAATATAGCCAAAGGTCTTTACCATTATAGCGTCAAGCACCATGGATTATCTTTGCTCATTCCGGGGGATCACAGCGAACTACTATTCGAAAAAGTACTAGGTCACCGATCGCGGCTTAGCTTCGAACCTATCCTGGCTTTTCTCTTTAGTACAATGTTTGAACGAAGCATGTTCCGTTATCGAGAAGGTCGCTCGTATCGTGTTATGCAACATGACCTTGGCCATGTCATGCAAACATTAGCATACCTGGCTTCATCACTTGAACGTCGTTCTTTTCGTGGGTACTCACTTTCAGAAAAGGAAGTTGAAGCTTTCTTGGGAATTGATGGACTAAATGAAGCTGCCTCCTCATTTGCATTCATTGGTTAGGGTGAAATATATGACAAATGTAATAGAAATGCCGAATGAACTTAAGCTAAATCCATTTTTCCGTATTCGATTTGGTAAAAAAATTCACATAGATCTCCTTTTGCAGGGAGAAACATATGTCATGCCAGATGTAAGAATATTAAGTGCTTTAGCCAGTATTTCTAATACTCAATCAATTTCTGCTATCAGAGAAACATTCGCGAATATTCTTGAAGTTGATGTAGATACTGCATTGGATGTCATTTCAAATCTCTATGAATCTAATATTCTTCAAGATGCATCAATAGCCAACCCTCAAGAAAAAGCAGTTGCGCACTGGATCGATCGTGGTTGGCTGGAAGCACTTGTGATGCACTTATGCACACGAAACTTGCCTTATTTAGATAGAGAATCGGAAGATCCAATAAAGCAACAACGTGAAATGCTGTCTGATTTAATCAAAAAAGAACCTATACCGGATTTTTGGAAAATTTACAGTGATAAGAAATATATTGTACTTCCTTCTCCCAACGTTCTTCCTGAAGAACCCATGGAGCAATTACTTCTACGACGGCGATCTAACCAACCTTGGAAAAAAAAACAAATTGATCAAAATGAGTTAAGCACAATCCTGCATTTCGCCAATATTGAAACGCGTAGATTAAGGAAAGAAGCAGAACAGTATCTCGAAAATCAGCCTGAAAGGCTGTTTAATTCATCATTCTCAGCATTAGAAAGCTATTTCTTCGCATTCAATGTATCTGGTTTAGAACCAGGTATCTATCACTATGACCCATTAGAGCATCGCGTAGCACTCATACGTCATGGCGATCTATGTGACGAATTAATCCAAATGTGTATTGGACAAGAACGTATACGGGGTTGTGCTTGTGCTTTTGTGATATCTGCAATTTGGTTGCGCTATATGTATAGATATCGTCACCCTAGAGCATATCGAACTCTAATGATAAATACAGCTGAATTAGCTCAAAAATATATACTCCTTGGAACGGCTTTTCATTTCAGTACTTTTTTGACTCCAGCTTTTGAGGATGACTATGCTAACCGTATCATGGGTATGAATGGCTATGAGGAGGCACCTCTATATGTCGTCGCAATCGGTTGATAGGAATGATATTTCTGATGATCGCTTCCCAAAACATTCGAAGGCAAGCTTGGCTTTTCACTTTATATCAAGTTTCGGTCATTTGTATGAACCATCTTCTCCATTCGAGGACTTAATTTTTGAGTCGAAAAGAAGCAATGTAAAAACAGATTATTCACCATATGATGCTCGATTATCTGATTTTTCAAAGATTTTGCGTTCTCGACAGTCCGCACGCAAATTTGGTCAAATACCACTCACACTTCATGACTTGTTAGATATTTTATGGTGTGCTAATGGTATTATACACGATAGTCCTGTAGGGCTATGTCGTACTGCTCCCTCAGCTGGGGGGTTATTTCCTGTTTCATCTTTAGTACTTTGTCGGGAAGTAGAGGATTTGCCGATGGCAGCTTTTACTTACGATCCACTCACTACTCAGCTAATTGAAAATAAAGAAATAAGCTTGCCATCCGATTTTTCTCTACTTTTTCGTACACGCCATATTGATTATTCATCTGCATCAGCAATTATCATGTGGGTAGGAAAATTGTTGAAAATTTGTCCCAAATATGGTGATCGTGGCTACCGCTACATGCTATTAGAAACAGGACATATAGCCCAAAATGCTTGTTTAGCCGCGACTAAGATGAATGTCCCACACATTGTTATTGGTGGCTTTGACGATGAATTCTGTGCTTCAACATTACGTCTTGATTTTCCATGGGAGTGTGTGGTCTATGCCATGGTTTTAGGCAAGAAAATAGAAGGGTGATCTATGTCTAATGATAATAAAACCTGTGCCTTTTTATCAGAATGGTTTGATAATCCATTATGTCAACTTCCCACCGTTTACCGTGAATATGGATATTCTTGGCCTGATGGAACCTTGCCCAGTGATTATGCTAGGATGTGGTTAAAATCAAATATCTCAAATACAGTGTTACTACATATAGCTATAGCTATATTGAATGTCTCCTGTTTTGATGGCACTACGCGTTTATTGGTTGGCAGAGGTATAGATCTCAACCCTGATTATGCTCTTTTAAAAGCTCGTGCAGAGGCGATTGAACGGGTAGGCGCTTTTTGTCGACCTGCTGAAGAAATTCATTTTGCATCATCAAGAGAATTAAAAGGACATATACATTCTTCAGTAACTAATCTTTTAGAGCTTCGCCATGAAACTGATAATCCACGTTGGTGGATAACATGCAAAAATAAAATAGATGATAGCCAAAGTTTTTTACCACTAGAATATGTACAGATCGAATCTTTGGCTACTGTCAAAGAACCTTTGGTTTTCCCCGACTCTACTGGAATGGCCGTACATTCTTTATATGAAAATGCAGTACAGAACGGATTCCATGAAGCTTTGGAACGAGCTATTTTGAAGGATATTTGGCGAAGCGGTTTACCTTCTGTACATATGGCAAATGTTGATATTATAGGAAATGAACTGGCTTCATACATTGAGCAGATAGGCGGTTCTATCTGGCTTTCTCACATTAATCTAGAAAACGCTTTCAATTTTTATCTGGTATTATTTTTGGGAGATGGTATCAACAGCCCTGCTTTAATCACAGGTTGTGGTGTTGATACTTCTGACCAGCAAGCAAGATTGCATGCTATTAACGAATTGTATGGACAACTTGTACATTCCTTTGAAATATGGCCAAAATTAGTCTACGAAGATAAATACAAGATATCTTCAGGCTTTGAAGCTAATATGATGAAGGAAGTTGCTCAAGAAACACTTAAGCAGCTAAAATTTCATGATGCGGACAAGAATGATGTTGGTTCATTTATTTCTCCTAATGCAATTAAGCAAAATATAAGTGATTGTTTGATTATAGATCGCTCAACGCCATTGTCTGAGTTATTCGGGTTTCAGTCAGTACAATGCTTCCTGCCTGCCAATCTTCCTTTTTGTTGGAATGGGAGAATAAAATGCCTTCACCCTTTCTCATAAATAACCATATTAAAATTAGTAAGTTTTTCACTATGATTATTGCATCTGGTGAATGGTATACTTGTAATCCAGCCCAATTAAGGAAAGCTAAGATATCGGAGCCAAATGATGAAATCTTTCGGCTTATAAATAAACTATGCCAGACTGATAATTTAATAAACTTAGAATCAATTAGGGTTGATCTCAATTGGAATGAAGAGTTATGGTGGCCTATTATTGACCAATTAGAACAACTTGGGTTATTTGACCTTTCTGATAGAGAATCAGTTTGGACAGATACGTTTTCCTTTCCATTATCTGAAACTGATGTTGCTGGTTATATTTGTGGTAAATCTATTCTTTACCATGCAAACTACTCAGAACCAGATGTATATAATCAAGACCGATATCAAATGGAAAGATATTTAAATATATCGCCTCCACCATCCACTTATTTAATGAACTCTCATATTAAAACAGGACGCCTTCCTCATCCTGCATTTTATCCATCAGGTTATAAACCGATAACAAAATTTGAGAAGCTTGGTTTTTTGCTTTTTTGGACATTTGGGAAACTTCGATTAGCACGTTTTCTCGATGTTTTAGATGTAGTTCTTAAAGCTGTACCGTCAAAGGGATGCCGTCATCCTTTCAGGATAAACGTAACTATTAACAATAATAATTACGTTGAGATTTATGAATATAATATGCGATATCATTCATTAATTTTAGTTTCTTCGGAAAAATGTGATGGTCAAAATTTCTTTGCCTTCATTCGGGTCAAATGGAATTTTGAACAATATCAATGGCGTTATCGTCACTCCTGGGCCTGGAAAGACCTTTTTTTAGACTTAGGTCATCTTAATGAGCAAGCTCGCTTTGTTGCAAAAACATTGGGATTAAACTTATCTATTGATTACTTAATCGATGCTCAAGATCCTCACCTTCTTATTGACGAGACGGCTATTACTTGGTGTTTATCGTTGGAGACACAAAATGAAAAATTTAACTAATGCAATTATCGAATTACCTGTAGGATTAGATTTAAATTTTTCTCTTCCTTGGCATGAACTTTGTCTTGCAGTCCGTGAAGGCGACTATGTTAACGTAGCAAATTTGTTTCAGGCTGTTCTGCCTTCCCCAATATTACAGGCTCAAACTGAACTTAATCGATGTATCCTCAATGGACTGAACAGTGGCTTTTGGGATGACGCCGTTGCCGAATTCGGGCAACTTCGAGATGCTCAATGTTTTGTATTTCTGGGATTAATAAGAGCAATGGAAGGTAAACCTGCTGAACAGGGCTTGCTAGCAGCATGTCGTACATCTAAAATTAGATACTTAATTGATATTATTGAAAATAATCTTGATATACTGGGTAGCCGTATTTTTGGAACCCCGCTCGATTTTCATGGGCGTCATATTGAGTTTTATGATATTGGATTAATCGAAGGAGCGTTCAGGCGTGGCCTTGGGCAATATATAGCTCTATTTAGCCCGTTTTATTTTTCTGGTTGGAGCGATTCTACACGACAAATTAACTATCGTCGCTCAATTCTTTTTCATAACATTATCAAAATTCGATTTAATCATCTAACTGCTCCATTACTTAACGAGCATTTCATGGTTAATGGTGCCTCGAGTATTTTAGTCAATATTTCCGAAGAAAAATTAGACCAAGCCTTTGTTTTGTGGTTGACTCTTCATGAATTATTACATGGTTCTGGACCGATCCCCTTATTTGGTGCAGCAGTAAAAAAAATACCCTTGGGTTTGGTCTATGCAGGTATTGAGGAATTTCGTGTTGATATGTCTGTCTGGCTCTTACTGGAATCATGTAAGGATTTATTTGGTGAATTAGTACCTATCACTCAAGAATTAATTTTAGCTGAACGCCTACTTCGTTCTTTTCGAAGTGGATATTGGAAAAATTCATCATCTGGCGGAATTTTAGCTAGTTCTGATGCTGAGAATGGTCTTTTTTGGTTCAGTTGTCTTATCCAGAGTAACGTCGCTGAGATTGATAACATTTCTATCAACGTTGATTCGCATAAAATTAGCAGTGTTTTATTCAAAATTCTTGATGAAATTTATAACTCAGAAAATAATGCTGCACAAACAGATGGTGGACAAGAAATTTTATTAAAACTTGCAAAACGCCTTCGCATGCGTTATTTCCATTTTATGGAAGATAAGTTCGGTTATACTAAACATCAGTCTTATTTTAACAGTATCCTATCTCCGTACCCAACTCATTTAAACTTTAATACTATGTTTTAATTTTTCTAACAATTTTATTCTCACAGATAATACCAGAGTGTTTTATTATTATGATATGTAAAATCAGAAAAGCATGTGTATATGATGTAATGAAAATTGCATTATTACATGTTAAATCATGGCAAGCTGCTTATAAACATATTATTCCAGAAAAGAAACTTGGGAAGCTGTCTGTCCATGAGAAAGCAAAATCTTGGTATAAAAGACTAAATCGTTCTGACACTGGTTTTCCTAAAACTCTTATTGCCGAATATGGTGATGAAATATTTGGATTTTGTTCATTTGGTGTTTCAAGAGATGACCCTAATACTGGATCAATTTTTGCTATTTATTTTTATCAGAATTATTGGGGAATGGGTTATTCCCAAAAATTAATATATTCCGCTCTTGGAGAATTGAAATTATCAGGTTTCAAATTTGTTACTCTATGGGTTATAGAAGATAATTTTAGAGCTTTAAAATTCTATGAAAAAATTGGCTTCCTTCCCTCTAGGAAATATAAAAATGTTAATATTCTTGGTTGCGAAATTCGTGAGATATGCTTAATTAAAAAAATATAACCGTCATTCCGCAATTATATCTGTAATATACTGATTTTAAATCGTTTGTATGAAATTTACGCATGCTTTAATTCTTAATTAAAACAATAAATTACGAATGCGGTGCGGAATGCCGAATATAACTTAGAGCCTATACCAATATCCCCATTGTAATTAAAGATGCTTGATTTTTCATTCGTATCAGATCAGAATCGCGCCCATGAACATTATTAATTCGGTGTTCAA
>NZ_CAWMEB010000015.1:0-3922 GCF_963866145.1 Xenorhabdus sp. NBAII XenSa04 | reverse complement strand
GCACTGCCAGACATTGATTTATAAGTGTTGCCAAGATGGCAACACTTTTTATTTTAGCATTTGCTGATATGGCTCAGTTGGTAGAGCACACCCTTGGTAAGGGTGAGGTCCCCAGTTCGAATCTGGGTATCAGCACCATGAATAATGCGTTCGGTAAATAAAACAGAATTTGCTTGGCAGCAATAGCGCGGCGGTCCCACCTGACCCCATGCCGAACTCAGCAGTGAAACGCCGTAGCGCCGATGGTAGTGTGGGGTCTCCCCATGTGAGAGTAGGGAACTGCCAAGCTTTAATATCCAGTCAAAAGGCCACTCATTTGGGTGGCCTTTTGCATTTCTGGTTATTTTCTTTTTTCTATGTCTTCTATAGTAAGTCAGTCACTACTGGTTTATCTTTCAAAGATAGAGTCTGCTAGACTACAGGCAAATTATTTATCGAGTTAGAAATGAATGTCTGTCTGTCAACCAACTCAACTAAAAGTGTTTAATACGTTTGGCATTTTAGCCAATGCTGAACGTATTTGTACGGCAACCTCAACTGAATCACTTTTATCTTTATGGCAAAAAGCAGAGAAGAGTGGTCATCCTATCCTTATACTGGGAGGAGGTAGCAATGTTCTATTTACTGAAAATTTTAAGGGAACAGTAATTTTAAATCGTATTCTTGGTATCGAGATACAAGAATCTGATATTGCATGGCATATTCATGTCGGCGCAGGTGAAAATTGGCATGAATTAATCAAATATTTACTAAATCGACAAATTTTTGGTCTGGAGAATTTGGCATTGATTCCTGGGAACGTTGGTTCTGCCCCTATCCAAAATATTGGAGCCTATGGAATTGAGTTTAAACAAGTCTGTGAATATGTTGACTTAGTTGAGCTGAAAACTGGTAAACAAATTCGTTTGATGGAAAGCGAGTGTCAATTTGCTTATAGGGATAGTGTCTTCAAACATCAGTATAGAGAAGGATATGCAATTATTTCTGTTGGTTTGAGGCTAAATAAAACGTGGAAGCCTATATTAACCTATAGTGGTTTAACGCAGTTCTTGGGGGGCGATGTTACACCAGAGCAAATATTCCATGTAGTCTGTGAAATGCGCCAAAGTAAGTTGCCAGATCCTGCTGTTGTAGGAAATGCAGGGAGTTTCTTTAAGAATCCGGTTGTATCGATTGAATTGGCGCAAAAAATTAAATCGGAATACCCTGAATGTCCTCAATATCATCATAATGAGTATAGTGTAAAAATAGCTGCGGGCTGGTTGATAGATCAATGTCATTTAAAAGGGTATCGTGTTGGTGATGCTGCTGTTCACATGAAACAAGCATTGGTATTAATCAATCAAGGCAATGCCACAGGGCAGGATGTTATTGCCTTGGCTGCTTATGTACGTAAACAAGTAGCTAAAAAATTTGATATTTTTTTAGAGCCTGAAGTCCGTTTCATTGGTAGTGAAGGTGAAATAGACGCAGTGGAATGTATTTCATGAAAGATATTAGTATTCCATTAAAATTAATTAACGTGCTATCAGATGGTGAAACTCATTCAGGGCAGCAGTTAGGTCAGGAATTAGGAATGAGCCGGGCAGGAATAAATAAACATATCCAGACTATTCGTGAGTGGGGAGTGGAGATTTTGACGATCCCCGGTAAAGGTTACCGCTTTCCTGCTCCCATGAATCTTCTTAGTAAAGAAATGATTGAAAGCTACTTGCCAAATAATGGCATTGAGGTTATTCCTGTTATTGATTCCACAAATCAGTATTTTTTAGATAAATTAGAGGAACTTACTTCAGGGGATTCCTGCGTCGCAGAATACCAGTATGCAGGGAGAGGCCGTCGTGGAAGACAATGGGTGTCTGCTTTTGGCCGGAATTTATATTTATCTATGTTCTGGCGTTTAGAACAAGGCCCTGCTGCTGCAATTGGATTAAGCCTAGTAGTCGGTATTGTAATTGCGGAAGTTTTGAATCGCCAGGGAGCAGAAAGGGTAAAAGTAAAGTGGCCTAATGATTTGTATCTGGATGATAAGAAACTGGCTGGTATATTAGTTGAATTAATGGGGAAAACAGGAGATGCAGCTCAGATTGTCATCGGAATTGGTATGAATATTTCAATGAGCAGTGAGCAGCAAAAATTAATAAACCAGAGGTCGATTAATCTACAGCAGGCAGGAGTAACTATTGAACGAAATAAGTTAGTTGCTGAAATCGTTGTTGAACTAAAGAAAGCGTTGGTCCAGTTTGAAAACGAAGGATTATTACCTTTTATTTCCAGATGGTTTAAATTAGATAATTTTATGGATCGTCCGGTGAAATTGATTATTGGTGATCAAGAAATTTATGGGATCTCCCGTGGAATTGACCAACAAGGTGCACTATTGCTTGATATCAATGGTGTTATTACGCCGTATATTGGTGGTGAAATTTCTTTGAGAGGATGCTGAGTATAAAGCCGGAGACTTCCGGCTCTTACATTATTTTCTTAATCTGACGTTTTCAATAGCGTGGTTAGCACCTTTAGTCATAATTAAGTTGGCGCGTTCTCTGGTGGGTAAGATGTTTTGTTGTAGATTTAATCCATTAATTTCTTGCCAAATGCCTGATGCGACTTTTATTGCTTCTTCAGTCGTTAACTTAGAATAACCGTGGAAATAAGAGTCTGGGTCAGCAAAAGCGCCTTGGCGGAATTTAAGAAAACGGCTGACATACCATTGTTCGAGTAATTGTTCTGATGCGTCAACATAAATAGAAAAATCAACAAAATCAGAAACAAAGACATGATGTGGCTCATGGGGATAATCCATGCCACTTTGCAGCACATTTAGACCTTCTAGTATCAGAATATCTGGTCGTTCTATGACAAGCTGTTCGTCAGGTACAATATCATAGCTAAGGTGAGAATATACTGGCGCTGTAACCTTTTCGACACCTGATTTTATATCAGAGACAAATTTGACTAAACCGCGCATATCGTAGGATTCGGGAAATCCTTTTTTCTTCATTAAGCCACGCTCATTTAGCACATTATTAGAGTGTAAAAAACCGTCTGTAGTCACCAGTTTCACACGACGATGTTCAGGCCAGCGGCTCAATAATGCTTGTAATAAACGTGCCGTTGTACTTTTTCCAACAGCAACGCTACCCGCAATACCAATGATGTAAGGTATTTTTTGCCCACCAGTCCCTAAAAATTGTTCAAGAACAGCCTGACGCCGTATATTGGAACTAATATAAAAATTAAGTAGGCGTGATAATGGCAAATAGATCTCAACTACTTCATCTATTGAAATTTCTTCATTAATTCCTTTTAAAGCAGCAACCTCTTCTGCTGTTAATGTTAAAGGCACTGAGTCACGCAAAGTTGCCCAATGTTCACGATCAAATTGTAAATAAGGGGTCGTTAAAAAAGATTCTTTCTTATTCATAAGCCAACATCTGCCTGTCTATGCAGGTTGGACGGGTTGTTGTACACACCCGTATCCGACAAAAAATAAACCTCATCATATCGGCTGAACTATCTTAGGCGTAGAAATTTTTATTATTTTAGTAATTTTTTTGATGGAAAATACAAAATTACGAAAAAATGAGTAGTTTTTTTGTTTATCCCTGATAAGTAATTTTTCAAAATAATCTATCAGTTTGTTTGTTGAAGTTTTCATATTGCGAATTTTTGTTTGCCATTTGTACTGTATCTATTGAAAAAATCATCAAAACAACTTTGATTGAACGTAATGTGAGCGAAAAAACAAAAAAGATAATTTTTTTGTTGCATCATAGGCGAATACTACCTAGAATGCGCAGCACTTGATGCCGGCATAGCTCAGATGGTAGAGCAACTGACTTGTAATCAGTAGGTCCCGAGTTCGATTCTTGGTGCCGGCACCATCAAAAATTTGGAAAGGTGGGGTTCCCGAGCGGCC
>NZ_CAWMEB010000014.1:0-3463 GCF_963866145.1 Xenorhabdus sp. NBAII XenSa04 | reverse complement strand
CTCTTCAATGACCGCTTTCACTCAGAAAGCCGTGTCACTGAATGTTTCAATTTTTCAGCTTGTTCCAGATTGTTAAAGAGCTATTATTGCTAAACCGGCGGGCAAGCCCGCTTAGCAATAAGGTTGGCACCGTCTTTCACCCAATACCCCGAGCAAAGTGGCGTCCCCTAGGGGATTCGAACCCCTGTTACCGCCGTGAAAGGGCGGTGTCCTAGGCCTCTAGACGAAGGGGACTTTCAGTCTCTTCGCAGACGCTTGCTTGTCTGAGTGAAAGCGGTCATTGAAGAGTCTCTCAACAACCCCAGTCCGAAGACCCCTTCGGGTTGTGAGGTTAAGCGACTAAGCGTACACGGTGGATGCCTAGGCAGTCAGAGGCGATGAAGGACGTGCTAATCTGCGATAAGCGCCGGTAAGGTGATATGAACCGTTATAGCCGGCGATGTCCGAATGGGGAAACCCAGTGCAATCCGTTGCACTATCGTTTGATGAATTCATAGTCAAACGAGGCGAACCGGGGGAACTGAAACATCTCAGTACCCCGAGGAAAAGAAATCAACCGAGATTCCCCCAGTAGCGGCGAGCGAACGGGGAGGAGCCCAGAACCAGCAACAGCTTGTGTGTCAGTGGAAGCGTCTGGAAAGGCGCACAGTAAAGGGTGACAGTCCCGTACACGAAGATGCATAAGGTGGGAGTTCGATGAGTAGGGCGGGACACGTGGTATCCTGTCTGAACATGGGGGGACCATCCTCCAAGGCTAAATACTCCTGACTGACCGATAGTGAACCAGTACCGTGAGGGAAAGGCGAAAAGAACCCCGGCGAGGGGAGTGAAAGAGAACCTGAAACCGTGTACGTACAAGCAGTGGGAGCACCCTTTAGGGTGTGACTGCGTACCTTTTGTATAATGGGTCAGCGACTTATATTCTGTAGCAAGGTTAACCGTATAGGGGAGCCGCAGGGAAACCGAGTCTTAACGGGGCGTTAAGTTGCAGGGTATAGACCCGAAACCCGGTGATCTAGCCATGGGCAGGTTGAAGGTTGGGTAACACTAACTGGAGGACCGAACCGACTAATGTTGAAAAATTAGCGGATGACTTGTGGCTGGGGGTGAAAGGCCAATCAAACCGGGAGATAGCTGGTTCTCCCCGAAAGCTATTTAGGTAGCGCCTCGTGAACTCATCTTCGGGGGTAGAGCACTGTTTCGGCTAGGGGGTCATCCCGACTTACCAACCCGATGCAAACTGCGAATACCGAAGAATGTTATCACGGGAGACACACGGCGGGTGCTAACGTCCGTCGTGAAGAGGGAAACAACCCAGACCGCCAGCTAAGGTCCCCAAGTCCTGGTTAAGTGGGAAACGAAGTGGGAAGGCTCAGACAGCCAGGATGTTGGCTTAGAAGCAGCCATCATTTAAAGAAAGCGTAATAGCTCACTGGTCGAGTCGGCCTGCGCGGAAGATGTAACGGGGCTAAACCAGGCACCGAAGCTGCGGCAGCGACACGAATGTGTTGCTGGGTAGGGGAGCGTTCTGTAAGCCGTTGAAGGTGAACTGTGAGGTTGGCTGGAGGTATCAGAAGTGCGAATGCTGACATAAGTAACGATAATGCGGGTGAAAAACCCGCACGCCGGAAGACCAAGGGTTCCTGTCCAACGTTAATCGGGGCAGGGTGAGTCGACCCCTAAGGCGAGGCTGAAAAGCGTAGTCGATGGGCAACAGGTTAATATTCCTGTACTTGGTGTTACTGCGAAGGGGGGACGGAGAAGGCTATGTCATCCGGGCGACGGTCGTCCCGGTTTAAGCGTGTAGGTGGGGGTTCCTGGTAAATCCGGAGCCCTGATAACACTGAGGCGTGATGACGAGGCACTGCGGTGCTGAAGTGACAGATGCCCGGCTTCCAGGAAAAGCCTCTAAGCATCAGGTAACATGAAATCGTACCCCAAACCGACACAGGTGGTCAGGTAGAGAATACTCAGGCGCTTGAGAGAACTCGGGTGAAGGAACTAGGCAAAATGGTGCCGTAACTTCGGGAGAAGGCACGCTGGCGTCAGGTGAAGAAACTTGCTTTCGGAGCCGAGGCCAGTCGCAGAGACCAGCTGGCTGCAACTGTTTAATAAAAACACAGCACTGTGCAAACACGAAAGTGGACGTATACGGTGTGACGCCTGCCCGGTGCTGGAAGGTTAATTGATGGGGTTATCCTTAGGGAGAAGCTCTTGATCGAAGCCCCAGTAAACGGCGGCCGTAACTATAACGGTCCTAAGGTAGCGAAATTCCTTGTCGGGTAAGTTCCGACCTGCACGAATGGCGTAATGATGGCCAGGCTGTCTCCACCCGAGACTCAGTGAAATTGAACTCGCTGTGAAGATGCAGTGTACCCGCGGCAAGACGGAAAGACCCCGTGAACCTTTACTATAGCTTGACACTGAACCTTGAGCCTTGATGTGTAGGATAGGTGGGAGGCCTGGAAGTGTGGACGCCAGTCTGCATGGAGCCATCCTTGAAATACCACCCTTGAATGTTTGATGTTCTAACGTAAGCCCGTTATCCGGGTTGCGGACAGTGTCTGGTGGGTAGTTTGACTGGGGCGGTCTCCTCCCAAAGCGTAACGGAGGAGCACGAAGGTCAGCTAATCACGGTCGGACATCGTGAGGTTAGTGCAAAGGCATAAGCTGGCTTGACTGCGAGCGTGACGGCGCGAGCAGGTACGAAAGTAGGTCTTAGTGATCCGGTGGTTCTGCATGGAAGGGCCATCGCTCAACGGATAAAAGGTACTCCGGGGATAACAGGCTGATACCGCCCAAGAGTTCATATCGACGGCGGTGTTTGGCACCTCGATGTCGGCTCATCACATCCTGGGGCTGAAGTAGGTCCCAAGGGTATGGCTGTTCGCCATTTAAAGTGGTACGCGAGCTGGGTTTAGAACGTCGTGAGACAGTTCGGTCCCTATCTGCCGTGGGCGCTGGAAGATTGAAAGGGGCTGCTCCTAGTACGAGAGGACCGGAGTGGACGCACCACTGGTGTTCGGGTTGTCATGCCAATGGCACTGCCCGGTAGCTAAGTGCGGAAGAGATAACCGCTGAAAGCATCTAAGCGGGAAACTTGCCTTGAGATGAGTCTTCCCTTATCCCCAGAGGATACTGAAGGAGCGTTCGAGACGAGGACGTGGATAGGCTGGGTGTGTAAGCGTGGCGAGACGTTGAGCTAACCAGTACTAATGTACCGTGCGGCTTAACCTGACAACACCGAAGGGGTTTTGGGGGCGTTGGAGAGAAAGACGAAAAGTTTCAGAGACGGGAGTGGCCTGGGCCAGTCCGGCAGCTTGTTCGGGATTGAAAACAGGATTTGTCTGGCGGCAATAGCGCGGTGGTCCCACCTGACCCCATGCCGAACTCAGCAGTGAAACGCCGTCGCGCCGATGGTAGTGTGGGGTCTCCCCATGCGAGAGTAGGGCACTGCCAGACA
>NZ_CAWMEB010000013.1:0-6950 GCF_963866145.1 Xenorhabdus sp. NBAII XenSa04 | reverse complement strand
CTGCCTGAACCGCCATTGAAGGAGCGATAGCAGACACACTGGTAGAAACATCCTACCAGTGGATAGTTCTTAGAGGCCTGAGATTCCTCACTATCGGATTTTGCCGATAGCATTTTTACTTTAACTGATTGAGTTATCTAATTCAATAATCGAATGTGTAAGTATAATCAGTAAAATTAAGTGATTAGTTACCCGTTAGTTCATCATCATCTCCCACAATAAGTCTAACCACCAAAAGGTACTCTTCAGAGAATAGTGCGTCAGCTATCAGCGGGTTATGTTAACATTGAAGACAACTGTGTTGATGCATGATTGAATCAAGCGTTACCCCCTTGTCTGATACTGAATTAAAGCATTTCAAAGGAGGCGATATGACAACATCTTTAGACAAGCTCACGATTAAAGGGTTTAAATCAATCCATGAGCTGAGTGAATTTGAACTTAAAAACTTAAACGTGATTGTTGGCGCTAACGGCGCAGGCAAAAGTAATTTGATCTCCTTTTTTAAAATGCTGCGGACATTAATAGACGGTACATTAAATCGCTATGTACGCGATAATGGTGGCGCGGGCGATTTACTCTTTAATGGCAATAAGGTCACGCAGAAAATGGAGTTTGAAACACGCTTCGGGGAAAGAGGATTTCGCTTTAAATTAGTTCCCACGCCGGCAGATGGCTGTGCGATTGAAGATGAAGCCTGTTATTACGCAAAAGATACTGCCGGATGGTGGTCACTGGGGGACAGTGATGATGGCAGATCCAGAATGGTCGCTGAAATCGAGAATAATTCCTCTGATGCACCGTCTTCAAAACCGGTCTATGATGCCATCGCTTCCTGGCAGATTTACCATTTTCACGACACCAGTGCGACAGCGGGAATGCGAAAATATGAAATTATTCAGGATAACAAAACATTACGCACAGATGCTTCTAACATTGGCGCATTCTTATTAAAACTCAAAAATGAGGCGCCAAATGAGTATAAGTCGATTGTAAATGCCATCAGGTTAGTCACTCCGTTCTTTGATAACTTTATTCTGGAACCGCGTCAAAGTGGGTTAAAAGAAGAAGTTAACATCAGCTGGACGCAAAAAGGCTCAGATTATCCGATGCAGCCTTATCATTTATCCGATGGTTCAATACGCTTTATTTGTCTGGCGACGGCATTATTACAACCCAATCCGCCATCGACCATTATTATTGATGAACCTGAACTGGGCTTACATCCTGCGGCCATTGTTATCCTTGCCGAGTTAATTCAACAGGCGGCTCAGCGTACCCAGGTCATTATCGCCACTCAATCCCCTATTTTAATCGATCAATTCTCTGCTGAAGATATTGTCATCGTGAATCGTAAAAAGGGCGCTTCACGTTTTGAGCGTTTAAATGAAGACGATTTTTCTCAATGGCTCGACAACTATTCTCTGGGTGAATTATGGGCTAAAAACGTCATTGCCGGAGGGCCGACTTATGAGTAATTACATCGAAGTCATGGCCATCGTGGAAGGTAAGACAGAACAGATATTTGTTGAAAAGATACTTCAACCTTATCTGGCTGAGAAAATGATTTTCATCTCTGCGACACAAGTTTCTAAACCCGGACAAAAAGGCGGGGATGTGCGTTTTTCAAGAGTCAAGAAAGACATTGAGATGCATCTGAAACAACGTCCAGATACCTATGTCACCACCTTTATTGATTATTATGGCACCCATGAATGGCCGGGATTAGAAACGTTAAATAGACAGTGGGAACCAAAGAAAATCGCTGAACATCTGCATCGGTCAACACAGAATGAAATTCACCAGTTACTATCCGCACAGAGAGCCGATGAACGTTTTATTCCCTACATCGTGATGCATGAATTTGAAGCTTTACTCTTTAGTGACAAAGAGATACTCGCCAATGAGTTAAATATCCATGTACAAGAGGTAGAGCAGGTACTTCGAGAATGCGGAGAACCGGAATCGATTAATAATAGCCCACAAACGGCACCTTCAAAGCGATTGGAAAAATGGTCGGCAAATGGAACATTTGGCAAAACGACAACAGGGATAGCGATTGCCGAGAAAACAGGCATTCCTAAGATGAGAGAAAAATGCCCGTTATTCAATGAGTGGCTATGCAGGCTTGAAATATTAATGACCGTTTAAATGTGTGCGTAGAATTTAGCATCGATTGACTTACCCAATATTAGCAATAAGCCCTGTGTCACAGGGCAATAGGTTAAACCACATCAAAATGGGATCTCATCAGACCAATCTGGTTCTTCTTTCTCCTCTTCCGGTAAAGGCGAAAGTTGTGCCATTTGTGTTGGTTTCCTCTCCTTTTTAATCGGTTGAGAAAGTTGTGTTTTTTGTGCTGACTTAGCCTGTTGAACAGAAACCTGTTTTGCATCTCCACGACTTCCCAGCATCTGCATCGTGCCATTCACATTCACCACCACTTCCGTTGAATAACGATCCTGTCCCTGTTGGTCCTGCCACTTACGCGTTTGCAACTGACCTTCAATGTAAACCTGGGCGCCTTTTTGCAGGTATTCCTCGGAAATTTCTGCTAACTTGCCAAAGATCACCACTCGGTGCCATTCGGTTTTCTCCCGAATTTCGCCAGTTTGTTTATCCCGCCAGTTTTCGGCGGTTGCCAGTGACAGTGTTGCTACCGTGCCACCGGTAGGCAAGTAGCGGATTTCCGGATTTTGCCCCAGGAACCCCACTAAAATAACCTTGTTAATTCCACGCGAAGACATATCCACTTCCTCCTTGTTATAGTGACTGACGCTGTGTCCAGCACCCTTGTTTCAGGGCAAATTCGGCCAGTTCACGGTAAGCAAAATATTCCACGGATTCACGGGAGCAGGGTTTACCCTCATCCATCGTGCCGATATAAAATCCTGCACGGGTTTGCAACACCGTTAACGGTAATTGCTTATGACAATATTGCAGTGCCAGAATTCCAATGGGGGTGATACTCATATCTGTACCCTATTGTATTTGTTAGAAAAGAGACTGCCCTGAAAACATTCAGGGCAAGTCAGTGGAATAAATATCAGAATGAATTTTCTGCATATTCGGTTTGTGCGACACCGTTTTGTGGCGGCGTCGAATCGGATTGTTCGGCCTGATAGACCTTGTCCTGACCGATTTTAATCCAATCGACTTTGATCAAACGGGCTTTCAGGCTGACACGCTGTTCACCGGCATGATCCCCGCGTTTCAGGGTAAAAATATCGGTGGACGGGTTGCTTAAGGTAAATCCCAGCAGCACTTTTTTATCCTCATCCACCGCTTTCTGGCAACGACCGATCAGACTGGTCGCTTCCTTGCCAACTACGGTGATATCAAAACGCACATAGACCGGATTATCACTCGGTCCATTTAATGCATTGATCACACAGCTCAGAAACGTGCCACTGGCGGTGCTGACATGACGGATATTATTCAAGTAGCCCAGTCCCTTAATATTCAGATTGAAATAGTCGTTTTTGGTTAAGGCTGTTGTGTTCTCAGTCATACGATGTTCTCCATGGAGGTAACAATAAGGAATGACGGAGAAAACCCTACTCCCTGACGGGAATGGTTTTTCCCGCCGGGCGTCAGACATATACGTTGCTGACGTTCTGATAAAGAATAATGAACCTTCATTGCCGTTGGATCGGCAATATCTGCTTTCAAAGGTGAGCAGATGTACCGCAGTCACGCGCTCCCTTTCAGGCTACGGGAGTTTTACAGCCACCCAAAGGCGATCGTTGCAGGCTCACCGATCATTTAAGAAACAGGTTGATTCTTAAAGCATCCCGTCAGCGCGTCAATCAATAACCAGATCATCAAACTTTTTGATTTGCCCGCCGGGCTTTGCGCGATTGGTTGACCGCTTTGTCATTCAGCATCCCTTTACAGTCCGGGTAGTTCACACAGCCCCAGAATAGCGAAGTTTTTCCCTGCCGCTGCCGCATCCGGCCGCCACAGTTCGGGCAGGCCGGGGTTTTCGGTAACGTCAGGTGTAACGGTTGGATCTTTCCGCGTTCGACTAAATGCAAAATCCATTGCATCTGTTTCTGCATAAAAACATCCAGCGATGTTTTGCCCTGCGCAATATCCTCCAGCAACTGCTCCCATAACGCGGTCATGCCCGGACTGGTCAGTACCTCCGGCAACCCGGCAATCAGTTCCCGTGCCAGTGGCGTTGACTGAATCGCTTTCTTTTTCCGCTCAATCAGCTGGCGTTTAAACAAGGTGTCCAGAATGCCGGCCCGGGTCGCTTCCGTACCCAACCCGGCACTTTCTCGCAAGACTTGTTTCAGTTGTGGATCACTGACCAGACTGGCGGCGTTTTTCATCGCGGCAATCAGCGTACCTTCAGTAAACGGTGCCGGCGGTTTGGTGTGGAGTGGCTGAATTTTTACCTCAATAATCTGACAGCGATCACCCTGATTAAGGGGCGGTAACGGTAAATCAGCTTCCTGCTCTTCTTCCTTCTCATGCTCTCCCGTTCCATCTGCAAACAGCGCTTTCCAGCCCGTAACCACATTAACCCGACCTTTTACCCGGAATAATTGCCCGCCGATCTCCAGTGTTACCTCAGTCACATCGGTTTCCTGAGCAGGAAGAAACTGCGCCAGATAGTACTGACGGATAAGCTGATAAACCTTTAGCTCATCGGTCGTTAACCGGGTGATATCAAAGATGTGACGCGTGGGAATAATGGCATGGTGTGCCGTAATTTTTTTGTCATTCCAGATGCGGGAAACACGTTGTTTATCCAACTGGCCAATAATGGTATCCATAGCCGGGTCGGTTCGCGCCAGTGCTGTCAGCACGGCAGGAATATCTGCCTGCATGGACACAGGCAGATAGCCGCAATCCGTGCGTGGATAGGTGGTCGCTTTATGGGTTTCATACAGGGACTGGGCAATCGCCAGCACCTGACTCGCGCCCATACCCCACAAACGGGAAGCAGCCTGCTGGAGTGTGCCTAAATCAAAACACAGCGGGGGCGGGGTTTTCTCCCGTTTTTTGCTGGTTTCCATCACGGTGGCGTGTGTAGCCTGCTGACAACGTTGCTGCACGCCCTGCGCCACGGCCTCCCGGATACAGCGGTTCTCATCATCACAATCATTTTCTGAAGGCAACCATTTAGCCTGAAAGCGGACAGTGTCTTTTTCCAGCTTCGCCAGAACCTGCCAGTACGGTTTTGGCACAAACTGACTGATGGCCTTATCCCGGTTCACCACCAGTGCCAGTGTCGGAGTCTGCACCCGCCCGATGGACAACACCTCACCAAAGCCCAGTGCCTGTGCTTTCAGGGTATACAGTCGGGTCAGGTTGATGCCCGTCAGCCAGTCGGCCCGTGCCCGCCCCAGTCCGGCCTGATAGAGTGCTGCCGTCTGCTCACCCGGCAAGATGGCCGCCAGCGCCTGCCGGATGCTGGTTTCATCCAGGGCCGACAGCCACAGCCGCCTGACCGTGCCGGTGAAACGGCAATATTCCAGCAGCTCACGGGCAATCACTTCGCCTTCACGGTCGGCATCGGTGGCAATAATCACCTCATCCACCTGTTTCAATAACTGCCGGATAACGGCAAATTGGTCAGCGGTCTCTTTTTTTACCGACCATTGCCATTGAGCGGGCAGCACCGGCAATACATCCATGCGCCACGGCGGAGCAAACTGCTCGCCATAGTGTTCGGGCGCGGCTATCTCCAGTAAATGCCCGATGGCCCAGGTGACAATGATACGGGCACTGAAGAGAAATCCCTGCCCGCGCTGTCTTACCCCCAGGACTTTGGCAATGTCTTTGGCCTGAGAGGGTTTTTCACACAGATAAAGCTGCATTGCATCCCCTCCATTAATTTGGTTCAACCGAACGTAAAGGTGAGGAGAAAACCGAACGCAACTTGCCTGACAAAATATCGGGATGGGGTTCACCCAGCAGTTTAATCGCCTCAAGCGCTGCCGGCGTTTTTTCCGTAATATCCTGCCGGGTGACCGCCAGTGAACGGTAGGAACGTACCATGCCGTAAATCTGACGAATGGCACGGCTGCCATTGTGCAGAAAGGCATCACGCTCTGCCCGTGAAATCAGCCCATAATGGAAAACCTGAAACGTTTTCATGGCGAGCTGGTCATAGCCAACCAGCAGCCAGACACAGCGATAGCCCAACGGGGAATGGCTGTAAACGCCGATATTCAGCGGTTCGACAGAGGAAACGGCGGATAAGGTAATCTGCTGTGGGACGGCATTCAGGGTATCCTGCAAAATAGCCAGATTCTGCCTGAGACTGGCCGATGCGCCTTCCAACGCCTGTTCCAGCTTCACCAGCCAGACATCGGCATACGGATTATCCGCTGCGGAATCCACACTGATGTTGGCTGCACGTTTAATCACCTGCGGCATTCCGAGGATCTCCGTAACCTGATGTGTCTTGCTGATGTCTTCCCGTCGGCGTCCCGCCCAGAGCCGGATCGCATAGTGGGTATGTAATTCAATCGATAACGAGGATGTTAAGACACCGGCGCGTAAACGCGGCTGAGATGCGGTTTTTTCTTCTGCATCAGACATGCACAAAAACTCCTGTTTGGCCTTGATAAGTCAGTCAAACTATTAAGGCAAAGGAGGCGGTGACTCAATGGATAACCAGTTATGGAACAAGAGGAAAAATCGACGGGATTGACTTGAGGTTAAAATAGATTATTTTTCAGGCAATGCTGGCACTGCCAGCATTGTATGATATTCATGCAACAATAAAAACAGAAGCGTCATACTACCTGATTTGATCGAAACATCATCGGGAATGAAGAAAAAGCAAAGTGCCATCCTGGCCAGGCTGTCGTTCCACAGGAAGTCTGCTCATGGTACAGACTGTGTAAAAACCCTTGATCAGTTTTTGGTCTAAGTGCGATGTACTTATGATCAATGGGTCTTAGCTACCGCTCCAATTTCAAAGCCAAGTC
>NZ_CAWMEB010000012.1:0-1745 GCF_963866145.1 Xenorhabdus sp. NBAII XenSa04 | reverse complement strand
AAAATCCTGACAGGCCGGCGTCAGATAAGGGGAAAGCGCATAAATTTTGGCCGGATAGTCCTGTGCCCCGTTTTTCGGCCAGGCATTCAGTTGCTGGAAAATATAAAAGGCAAAGCTGTAGACGCTGGGCGCAGGCACTTCCCACCACGGGCGTGTGCTGCCGGTGCGTAAGTCCGGAGGATGATGGATGGTGAGATTGCGCGGTGAAGCCATCCAGCCCAGCAGGCTCAGCAGCAGCACCCCCACCAAAATCCCACAGGCGATCCGCAGGGTCAGAATATGCTGATCCCGGTTTTTGACTGCATGACGAAACTGGCTCATCGCGCTCTCCTGCTTCGGCGCAACGACCAGCCCCGGGCGGCAATAATCCATGCCGGATCACCGAGACCCAGCCGGCGTTTTTTCTCTTCCAGCTTCAGCCAGATATAATTTTCCGGCTTGCCACGCTTGAGGTGAGCAAGCCAACGCCCGCCAAAGCTAATCAGTAACAAGGGCATAATCAGCATCCCGGTCGGAAGTATGACCCAATCGGCTAACGGGAGCAGGGGAAGACTGACGGCCAGCCCGAGCGCGATCCCGGCCAGTGCGGCCAGTCCCATCTCAGGGGTGGTGAACCCGCGAAACACCACCGGTTCGGCGTTTAAACGGTCAGGTAAGAAAGCGATCGTCTGCATGGTGACGGCCTTAAAAGATAATACTGGCCGATTTCGACAGCAGCCAAATCACGGCAACCAGCAACACCACGCCGACCACGACGATGGCGCCAAACTGGGTCCAGGTCGATTTGCCATCCCGCACTTCGGAAAAGGTTTCGACGGCAGCCGAGGCGACTTTAAAGAACGCCACAGCGGAAAGAATGAGTCCGCCGATGACAATACCATCCTGCGCGTACCCTTTCGCCTGTCCCAGCAATCCGCCCCCGCCACCACTTTTCGGCGGTTCGATAGCCGGTAAATCAGCCCAGGCGGATTCACAGGAAAGGCCGAATAACAGTATGAACGTACTGACCCGTGTCATCAGGCTTGTGCTGATACGCCGGCAGACGGTAAAAATGTGCTTCATATTGACTCTGTTCCTTTTCATTATGTTCGCTGCATTAACTGGCAAACATCCAGACAGCCACGACCAGTAATACCGCGGTTCGAAGGGCAAACTGGCTGAGGGTCTGATTACGCACTTTTTCATTCGCCCAGCCATGCCAGACATCCACCGCGGCCCAGGCCGCCCAGAAAAACAAGGTGGCCAGGAAAAAACCGACGCACACCAGATACAGAAAAGTGATATCAAAGTGCCCGGAGGCCACTTCAAAGGCATTGCGTTGTGCGTCAGTCATTGCGGGTTTTCCTGACGGTAATGTCCGGATAACGGGCCGGATTCATGGGGCTGGTCGCGGGAAGGCGTGAGATAGTGATCGATACCGGCTTTGATGGTGTTGAGATCAGCCTGGATGCGCTGATAATCAAAGTCATAACGCGGGTGTTTTGAGGTATCAGACTGATTTTCTGCGATGCTGGCGCGTTCCAGTGCCATTTGCACCTGCTCAATCAGACGCTTTGCACTCGCCAGTTCGTCTTTTTCGGCCGCCTGAGCCAGCGGCATACACCACACAGCCAGTCCCAGCAGGCAGGCAGAACAGGATATTGAAAAGCCACCGCGCATAAACACTCACCTTATGATGGGTTCCAAAATACCAAGGATGCAGCGTTTTTTACCTGCGATCAGCAATAAACTCTTTATGCTTTGGT
>NZ_CAWMEB010000011.1:0-32562 GCF_963866145.1 Xenorhabdus sp. NBAII XenSa04 | reverse complement strand
GTAATATATTACAGAAGATTGTTGCAGATAAGGCACTATATCTCATCACTCGCAAGGAAAAACAGCCACTGGAAAGTTTCATTGATTCCGTTGTACCAAGCCACCGTCCGTTTTATCAGGCACTGACTCATAACCAGACGGTTTTTATTCTGGAATGCAAAAAGGCGTCTCCTTCAAAAGGCGTGCTACGAACAGATTTCGATCCAGTACATATTGCCAAAAATTACCAACCCTACGCAGCAGCGATTTCTGTACTGACTGACGAAAAGTATTTCCAGGGCAGTTATGATTTTCTCCGCGTAGTCAGTGCGGCTGTACATCAACCCATTCTGTGTAAGGATTTCATTATTGACCCTTATCAGGTTTACCTTGCCCGCTATTATCAGGCCGATGCTATTTTGTTGATGCTTTCTGTTCTTGATGATGAAACCTACCGTCAACTATCCGATCTGGCACATGGCCTTGATATGGGGGTATTAACAGAAATCAGCAACGAAGAGGAACGCCGTCGGGCAATAGCACTGGGTGCAAAAGTGATTGGTATTAATAATCGGGATCTGCGTGATTTGTCTATAGATTTAGATCGTACCCGCAGTCTGGCCATCGATTTGCCAGAAAATACCATTGTTATTAGTGAATCCGGCATTTACCGCCACCAGCAAGTACGAGAATTAAGCCAATTTGCCTGTGGATTCCTGATTGGTAGTGCTTTGATGGCTCAATCTGATTTGGATCTCGCTCTACGGCGACTGATTCTGGGTGACAATAAAGTCTGCGGTTTAACCCGCTCACATGATGCTAACGCAGCATTACAGGCTGGTGCCGTTTATGGTGGTTTAATTTTTGCTGAAAAATCACCACGTAAAGTCAGCCTTCAACAAGCACAACAAATCATTAATGAAGTCCCTTTGTTATATGTTGGTGTATTTCAGAATCAGTCAATTGAATTCGTCAATCATACTGCCCGCAATCTTTCACTCACAGCCGTTCAATTGCATGGTCATGAGGATCAAACCTACATTAATGCGCTCCGTTCTGTCCTGCCAGAACATTGTGAGATGTGGAAAGCGATTGATATGTCACAGGCAAAAACGCTTTTCGATATATCTTATTCCAATATTGATCATCTATTATTGGATAATGGCTCTGGAGGTACAGGCACAGCCTTTGATTGGCAATTAATCGACAAAAATTTTCAGCATAACAGTATATTGGCAGGTGGTTTAAATGCTGAGAACTGTAGACAAGCCGCAGCTCTGGGTTGTTACGGACTGGATTTTAATTCCGGTGTTGAAATCAGGCCAGGGATCAAAAGCAGCCAGAAAATAAAACAAGTATTCCAACAATTACGCTGTTATTAATCATATTTTCAAAAAACTAGCATTCAAAAGACGAATATTCAGATAGTTAAATTTTAACCAAAAAGTGAGAAATAAAAATAATGGCTAAGTTAAATCCATATTTTGGTGATTTTGGAGGGCAATTTGTTCCCCAGATCCTAATCCCTGCCCTTGATCAATTAGAAGAAGCTTTTATCGAAGCAAAGAATGATCCTGAATTTCAACAAGCATTTCATAGTTTATTGAAAAACTATGCAGGCCGTCCTACTGCTTTAACACGATGCCAAAATTTAACCAAAGGCACAAAAACCCGTTTATATCTGAAGCGAGAAGATTTACTCCACGGAGGGGCACACAAAACCAATCAGGTTTTAGGACAAGCATTACTGGCAAAACGGATGGGGAAAAAAGAAATTATTGCTGAAACGGGTGCTGGTCAGCATGGTGTAGCGACTGCTCTGGCCTGCGCGCTTTTAGGTTTGAAATGCCGCATCTACATGGGAGCAAAAGACATTGAACGTCAATCTCCCAATGTATTCCGTATGCGCCTTATGGGCGCTGAAGTCATTCCTGTTCACAGCGGCTCCGCAACACTAAAAGATGCCTGTAACGAAGCGATGCGTGATTGGTCTGGCAGCTATGATAAAGCACATTATTTGCTCGGAACCGCTGCCGGCCCACACCCTTACCCCACAATGGTACGTGAATTTCAGCGCATGATTGGTGAAGAAGCCAAGAGCCAGATTTTGGAAAAAGAAGGACGCTTGCCTGATGCTGTTATTGCCTGTATTGGTGGTGGTTCAAATGCTATTGGATTATTTGCAGAATTCATTCCAGAAACCCACGTTCGTCTGATTGGTGTTGAACCCGCCGGGCATGGTATTGAAACCGGGGAGCATGGTGCACCATTAAAACACGGTAAGTTAGGAATTTACTTTGGCATGAAATCGCCAATCATGCAGACAGAAGATGGGCAAATAGAAGAGTCATATTCCATCTCTGCCGGATTGGATTTTCCTTCCGTTGGCCCTCAACATGCCTATCTTAACAGCACTGGACGGGCGGATTATGTTTCCATCACTGATAATGAAGCACTGGATGCATTTAAGGCACTATCACTTAATGAAGGGATTATTCCGGCCTTAGAATCTTCACATGCACTTGCCTACGCCTTGAAAATGATCCATCAGGAACCGAATAAAGAACAATTATTGATTGTCAACTTATCCGGTCGTGGCGACAAAGATATCTTTACCGTTCACACTATTTTGAAATCAAGAGGAGAAATCTGATGGAACGTTACGAATTGTTATTTAAAAAATTAGAAAAACAAAATCAAGGCGCTTTCGTTCCCTTTGTCACTCTGGGCGATCCTAATCCTGAATTATCTTTAGATATTATCGACGCTCTCATTTCTGGTGGAGCCGATGCCTTAGAAATTGGCATTCCATTTTCCGACCCTCTTGCAGATGGCCCGACGATTCAGGATGCTAATTTGCGTGCATTATCTGCCAAGGTCACACCGACATTATGTTTTGAGTTATTGGCACAAATTCGGACAAAACACCCTGATATTCCAATCGGTCTGCTGATGTACGCAAATCTAATATTTCATAATGGAATAGATGAATTTTATAACCGCTGTAAAAAAGCAGGGGTTGATTCGGTTCTGGTTGCTGATGTGCCATTATCTGAATCACGCCCTTTTTATTCAGCAGCCATAAAATATGACATTGCGCCAATTTTCATTTGTCCACCCAATGCAGATGATAATTTATTGCGTGAAATTGCCTCATTCGGGCGCGGTTACACTTATCTGCTATCAAGAGCCGGTATTACAGGAACTCAAATTCGGATGGAACAACCATTGACACATTTGGTTAATAAACTAAAAGAATACCATGCAGCACCTGCCCTACAAGGTTTCGGAATTTCTGAACCAGAGCAAGTTATATCTGTCATCAATAGTGGAGCTGCCGGTGCTATTTCAGGTTCTGCTGTGGTGAATATCATTGAGAATAATTTACATCAACCTCACATTATGCTGGAAAAACTCACGATATTCGTCCGCTCCATGAAATCAGCAACCCAGAAATAATCTCTCTTTTCCCCCATAGCGCAGTTAAGGAGATTTACTATGAAAAAGTTGAAGACCATTTCCGCATTTTTTATTGCGGCCATTATAACCGTTACGATATCTGCATGTGCTCCAACAGCAACAACAGAAAGCACTGGAAACTACATTGATGATACAGTCATCACTACCAAAATAAAAACTGCACTGTTTGAGACTAATAATTTGATATCCAATGACATTAGTGTAGAAACCTATAAAGGGCGTGTTCAATTAAGTGGATTTGCACGTTCTCCCGAAGAAGTCAAACAAGCAATTCAAATTGCAAGAGGGATTAAGGGAGTGAAAACCGTTATTAACTCTATAAAACTCCGGTGAATAAATTTGAAAAATATCGTAAAAATGGGGCACAGCATATGCTTGCCCCATTGGTTCTCTCTTATACCCTTTATTTTTCAAGTTGCAGATAACAAAGTTGCACCTTAAAATCTATTGGGTTATCAAACACACAGGTTAATTACACTCGCATCATCAAATAATCAGAATTTATAACCGACACCAAACATAAATACCCAAGGGTCAAGACGGGTTTTATATTTATAATCCTTATTTCCTGCTTTAAACTTCACATCAGTTTCAATATTCATCCACCAGAGTGACGTATTCAACATCCAGTTTTTATCCAGTTGATAATCTAAACCTACTTGACCTGCAATCCCCCAGGAATCTTTCAGATCCAGGCTATTTAAATTCGCCGCTTTAACAGTTGCATTATTATTAAATTTTTCATCAAAGAATGTTGTATAGTTTACACCTATACCAATATAAGGACGTAAATCATTTTCTTTATCACCAAAATAGTATTGTGCCATTAATGTTGGTGGTAAATGTTTAACCGTCGCGATCTCACCGACTTTTGGCAAATTAACATTATGTTGAAATGGCGTAGCAGCCAATAATTCAACACCAATGTTATCAGTGACCATATAACCAAAAGTTAAACCTAACTGTGTGTTATTATTTACGTCAAACGAACCTAAACCTAAAACATTATCAGAGCCAGCATTTGGTCTTACCGTTGCTGTGCCTGCACGGAATAGGAAATCACCGGCTTCATGGGCAAAAGTCAATGATGGAGCCAGAGTTGCAGCAGCCAAGACAAGCGCAGAAATCTTTTTCATTATCAATCCCATTTATGTGGTTTTAGTATTTAAAAATTTATTATTTCACCTATGGGATATTTTTAATTGATCCAAATCAAAGTTACCTGAATATATATTTATGATGAAGGAAATTTTATATTTCCCTATCAATTTTTGATTACAACCTATAATTAAGAATATTAGTATTATATTGACAACTAATATATATCAATTAGATCCTGTTCAGTTAACACAGAATTAACACGATTATCGAAAGAACAAAAATTAACCAAAAAACGTTTCTGGTAACAAATATTGTGCAATAGTGACTAACCTTTACTTTTAGGTATCCAATAATCTGCCGAACAAGGTACAATCGGGTATCATCATTGTTTCATTTGATAGGAGCCATTTTCATGCCCATCACGGCAAATACCCTGTATCGTGACAGCCTCAATTTCTTTAAGCATCAGCTGTTGAATATTGTCATACTCTCTGTTTTGGCCGCGTTGGTGACAACATTGCTGGAGCATGTTCTCATGCCTGATGGTGAGCAACTCAAATTACTGGTTGAGATACAAGATGCTTTCAAAGAATCAGGCAATGCGGGTATTAAAAACTTCGTAGAGCAATTGACCTCGGAAGAGCAGTTAATGTTCTTGCATACAGCATTCGGGATCCTATTTTCCAACATATTTGGTGATACTTTACTCACTGTCAGTGTATTGATACTTATCAGTGCTATTTCAAATGGGCATCAAACCAATGCATTACAGGTCAGCAAACTATTTATTATTCAATTACCTAAGATGTTATTGCTGATGTTTATCTGTACTCTATTAGTTCAGATAGGTTATACGTTGATGTTCATCCCAGGGGTTCTGTTTTCAATCACATTTGCATTTGCCCCGATTTTTCTGCTTGATAAAGGTAAAGGGGTGTTTGCTTCTATGCAAGAAAGCTGGAGATTAGCGTTCAATAATTTTCGCCTGTTAGTTCCTGCTGTATTACTATGGCTTGCAATAAAACTGATTTTAGTACTGGGTTTGTCTAAGCTGCCTGATATCGCACTATCATCACTGAATAACCTGCTTTCTTCTGTGCTGCTGATTTATCTATTCCGCTTGTATATGCTGACCAAACCACAAAATCAGTGAATTACAAATTAGTTACATATAAGAAATCCATTGCCTCGCCCTACTCAGCGAGGCTCTTTCTCTTCAACTTGTTTCTCACTCTGAATCAAACGAATAGCAAAATAGAGATCAGGGACAACAATTAAATCCTCATCACTACGCTTGAGTTTGTTTTGTTTGATCCAGTTCTTCAATTCAGTTCTGCGGCCAGCAAGGATTAACGTTATCCTTTTTCGTTTTAGCACCGTAATGAGTTCATCCAACGCAGCAAACACACTGACATCATCATAGGTAAAACTGACCGTTGCATCCACAACTAACCATGCAGGGCGTTTTGGGGTGCTATTTACATGCTGTAAAATCCGTCTTTTAAAATACCCGACATTAAAGTAAGTCAAAGGTGAATTAAAACGATACATCATCACGCTATCTACTGCTTCAATATCATTACCTTGATTGATTGAACGGATCATGCCTTGCTCATTCACACCCAACAACTGATCAGAAGGACGAAAAATAATACGTAAAAATTGTAATAAACCCAGTAATACCGCAAAACCAATACCATCAATCACACCGACTAATAAAACTGCAACCAATGTGAAAATGGATAATATAAAAGCTTGACGATTACGTTTCCGATATGCCCAGATATTTTTTAATCCAAGTAATGACCACGTAGAAAAGATCAGGACAATGCCTAATGATGATAATGGGATATATGACAGAAATTTAGTCATAAAAAATAATACTAATAATATGGCTATTGCAGAGATAACCGACACCATCTGCGTTTTTCCACCAAGAGCATCATTGACCGCGGTACGGCTGCTGGCGGCGCTGACTGCAAAACCCTGTGATAACGACGACGCAATATTGGCGATGCCCAATGCCCGTAATTCTAAATCTGCATCCACCTGATAACCATTTTTACTGGCAAAACTACGTGCTGTCATCATGAAACTGACAAAACTGATCACCGCAAGGTTGATGGAAGGAACAACCAAATCACGTATGCTGCCGAATTCGAATTCAGGCATTGGGACAATCGGCAAACCGTCCTCCATATGGCCAACAATCTGAATACCATATTGATTCAATTCAAATTGCCAACTCACATAAGTAGAAATGATCATCGCCAGCAACGGTGCTGGCCAACCTGGCCGCAGAAAACGTACACTCAGCAGAACTAATAACGTCATTGCGGACATCCCGACAGTCGGCCAATGAGATGCCAGCAATTTATGCGGTAATGCAACCAATCGTTCAATCAATTCTGGTGGTAAACCGGAAAGCCCAAATACTTTGGCGATCTGATCCGCCATAATAGTAATCGCAACCCCATTAATAAAACCTTTTAAAATGGGTCTAGAGATAAAATCAGCAAATGCTCCCAGACGAAAATGACTAGCCAGTATGCACCAAAATCCCGTCATCAATGTCATCACGATGGCGAGCTGCCAGCGAACATCTTCATTCCCTAACGCCAGCGGCGTTACCGCAGCCGCAATAACAGCACATGTCGCAGCATCCGGCCCGACTATCAACTGACGAGATGTTCCAAACAAGGCATAAGCAATCATGGGTAAAATACAAGCATACAGGCCAATGATAGCGCTTATCCCCATTAATTCAGCATAAGCAATCGCAACAGGCAGAGCGACAGCAGCAACAGACAAACCGGCTCGCATATCATGGCCGAAATACTCTTTACGATAGTGACAAAGACTCTCCAATCCCGGCATCCAGCGATATAACTGTTTCCACAATGTGCTTTTCCACAACATTTTTTTCCACAACATAGCATTACAGTCCTTTCGTGAAATGAAACACAGTATAATGCGGTGTTAAATCAAAACTCACAATCCTCATCACTCCGCTCCCTGCCTTTTTCTTTAAACCATTTCATTGAGATCTGATACACTCTGGCATAAATTCAGAAACGTGCCATCATCGGTATTAAAGTGAGCCCAATTTATGAAACAACTTTTAGACTTTTTGCCATTAGTCGTTTTTTTTGTTGTCTACAAAATGTATGACATTTTCTATGCTTCAGGAGCGTTGATAGCAGCGACAGGCCTGGCCGTTGTCATCACCTATTTGATGTATCGCAAAGTTGAAAAATCCTCCTTAATTACATTTGTCATGGTTGCCATCTTTGGTACATTAACATTGGCTTTTCACAGCGATTTGTTCATTAAATGGAAGGTAACGGCTGTTTACGCTATTTTTGCCTTAGTTTTGCTTATTAGCCAATGGGTTATGAAAAAGCCACTGATCCAACGGATGTTGGGTAAAGAATTGAAACTACCTGATACTATCTGGAACAAGCTGAACATGGCTTGGGCAATCTTCTTTATCGCCTGCGCGTTAGCAAATATTTATGTTGCTTTCTGGCTACCTCAAAATATTTGGGTAAACTTTAAAGTGTTCGGGTTAACAGCATTAACACTGGTCTTTACCGTGTTGAGTGTGATATATATCTACCGTCATCTGCCTCGCGAACAAGAATAATAATAACTTTCATATGGATACCTGCTGAATTACTGGCAGGTATTGTTGTAATCACCAAATAAAGCAAGTTTTCTAATGACACAACAACAATGCTTACCAAACGGAGAATTGGTTCTCCGTACACTGGCCATGCCTGCTGACACTAACGCCAATGGAGATATCTTCGGTGGCTGGCTGATGTCTCAAATGGATATTGGCGGCGCAATTCTGGCAAAAGAGATTGCTCTGGGACGCGTAGTTACTGTTAGCGTAAATGGGATCAGTTTCCTAAAACCAGTTGCGGTAGGTGACGTCGTTTGCTGTTATGCCCGTTGTCTGAAAACGGGAAATTCATCCATCACCATTCATATTGAAGTATGGGTGAAGAAAGTGGCCTCTGAACCAGTTGGGCAACGTTACCGGGCAACAGAAGCTGTTTTCACATACGTAGCCGTTAATGAAAATAATACGTCCCGTCCTTTACCGGAAGGGAAAAGAAACTTCAAACTGGAAAGCAGTGATTCAGAGTAACGATTCATTAGAAATGTAACTCACAAATTAAAGGAGCACATTGAATGAGCTCCTTTTTTATGACTCATTTTTATTACTGATAAGTAATGATAAATTAAAAAATATAAAGTTTAATGCTTATAATGCCTTTGTTGTTATGTTATTGGCAGAGGTATTATCTCGTATTTAAATAACTCAATTAAAGGTTTCTACTTGACCATCTCGATATATCGCAGACAGACGATAAACCTGCTTATCACTGCACTCAACCGTTAGATATGTATATTTTTTTAAAGGAGAGAAACTTTCTGCGGAAGGTGATGAGGAACCGGGTTCTTTTAATAACAAACACATTCCCTGATGATTCCATTCCATCATCCTATGTTTCCATCTATTATTATAGTCTTCTGCTAAGCAAACAATATCTGCCCATGGATCGCAAACCCATGAGCCCACCGGCAATTCGTGATATATAGTCCCAATCTTTGGCCTGCGAACTAGCGAGTCAGGATGATCCAGCAGTAAAAATACATGATCGTATACACCCAATGTGTAAATCTGCTGAATGTAAATAGGACAAGTTAACTTAGGGTATTCATAATTCCAATTTGCGCTATATAACTCCCAGATATCTTTTGCACGTTCTCTAGTTAAATAAATGTATGTCGCTAAACAAAGTTCAGGGCAGTTCCCAACCAGACTATTATGTTCATTACTTAATAAATACTGATGTTTTTGACCAATATCTTTTAAATTATAGAGTTCAAGACGGATTTTCTTATGTCTATCCATCCTGCTGACAATCGCACTTCTTTGATATATTGATTGTTCAGATTCTGGCAATACACTGAGATCAGGATAAAATTTATTCGTCGTTCTGTTACCAAAGAATCTTTTGGCATACTTAATTGCATCATGTAAAATATCTTCAATCATAAATTAATCTGCTTTATTAAAATAGAAAATAGCTCAGTTAACTTGCAGCAATATTCCAATTTGACTTAGATATCCCTTATGATTATTGCATCTTAAAATTTTTTTAAGATTACCATGAAAAAGTGTTTATCCCTCTTCCCTTGAATTCAGTAAAACAAAGTTAAATATAAAAATCCAGAATTTTATATGAGAGCAGGAGATGTTTTACATCTCCTGCTATTAATGTGGAATATTACGGATAAGAAATCATGATAGTGAAACGCCTGACAACCTAAATTCAATAGTCGTCACATATCCCGTTGCTGGTTTCTTTTCATACCGCCATTTTCTCATGGCTTTTTTCACCTCACGTTCGAAAACATTTTTAGGATTTGCAGAAATAATTTCGATGTTTTTAACCCGGCCATTTTCATCAATATCATATTTTACCCGCACAGAGCCTTCTGTACCCAACTGCTGCGCTCTGGATGGATAAACAGGATCCATCCTGCTCAACGCCTTCGGCCCATTTTGTGCTTTAGAGGCATCTCTGATAGCAGAATCAGTTGGTTTCTGGTCATTCAAGTTTTTTGCTAACAGAGGTTCCTGATCCGTAATCGGTTTCACAGGTTCTTCTGACGTTTTTTCTGGCTTTATCTCTTTTGGCTTAGACTCTTTTTTAACAATTTTCTTCTCTTCTGGTTTCTTTTCAGGCTTAGGTTTAGGTAGCGCTATTTTTGCAATAGGTTCCGGCTCTGGTGCCGGAGGCTCAGGCTCTGGTTCAGAAATGGATTCAGGCATCACTGGCTCTTCAACAGAAGACTCTTCCGCCGCCAACTGGATCATGGCTACAGACATCGGAGGAGCTTCCGGCGGTTCTCCAGACTTAATGGAGCCAAAAAGCGCCGCAGCAATGGAAATATGTAAACAAACAGAGAGTAGTACTGGCCAATGTATCCAACGCATAAGAAAATTCTTGATTAGCAGCATGATAGTCAATTTTAGGATAGTTATTAGTTTAAATGCAAATGACTATCATATTCAATAAAGATCCAAAAACATCTGCATCATGCCACATACACATATCATATTTGAAACAGCTACAGCTCTGCATTTTGTATGAACAAAATTGACCTGCGATGTTTATAATTATCTATCTTACGCAATGTATAGATGCGTGAATTTCGGCGTGACTGAACTTCTAACCAACGACGGCGGCGGCGGATATTTTGACGAAGGAGACGCCATCTTCCTACTTCATTCCTGCTTTTTTTCATAAAATACCCTGATTGTTTAAACTTTCTCTCAGTATAAGTGAGTAACCGTATTATTCTTAAATGTCATAATCAAGAATGTCAACTAATCACAGGATTGTCTCAATATTCATATTGAATATGTTTCATCATAATTTAATAAAACAAATAAATAACATCTGATTGAGCCGAATCCAATCATATAATATATAAGACTGTATTTGATTGTATATTGACAATATTTTGGTTATTTTCTGCCAATTTGGCTGTATGCCCTTGATAGTTTTTCTAAATTTCCAGACACTTGCACTAACAACAGTATTAAAATACCTAAACAGGATTGATTGCCACCTATGACAACCATTTATTCTGTACTGAGCTGGCTGGCGTTTTTCTTATACTGGCTGATTATTGCTGGTATCACCATTCGAGTCCTGATGAAACGTCGGCCAGTGACATCAGCGATGACTTGGGTGCTTATCATTTACATTCTTCCTTTAGTCGGAGTTGTTGCTTATCTGTCATTTGGCGAACTGCATCTGGGGAAACGCAGAGTTGAACAAGCAAAACAGATGCGCTCGTCTGTGGCTAATTGGCTCTCTGAGCTAAGGAAATCGAAGCATATTTTTGCCAATGAAAATAGTGAAGTGGCTGCGCCACTGTTCCGGTTATGTGAACGCCGCCAAAAGATAAGAGGAGTCAGAGGCAACCAAATGCAACTCATGACTTCTTATGAAGAGTCTCTGAAATCCATTATCAATGACATAGAAAACGCCGGTCAAAGTATCGAAATGGTGTTTTATATATGGCAGGCTGGCGGGTTGGTTGATCAGGTTACTGACGCTTTAATGCGTGCAGCTAAGCGTGGTGTCAAATGCCGTATAATGGTGGATTCAGCAGGAAGCTGGCAATTTTGCCGAAGCCCCTACTCTGACATGATGCGTAAAAGCGGCATTGAATTTGTAGAGTCACTAAAAGTGAATATTTTTCGTCTTTTTTTACGTCGCATGGATTTGCGGCAACATAGAAAAATTATTCTTATCGATAACTATATTTCATATACCGGAAGTATGAATATGGTCGATCCCCGGTTTTTCAAACAGGATGCAGGAATTGGTCAATGGATCGATATCATGGTAAGAATGGAAGGCCCTGTCACCGCAACGTTGGGAATTATCTATGCTTTCGACTGGGAAATGGAAACGGGTCAACGCCATCTGCCACCGCCACCTGACAGTAATATCATGCCTTTTGAACAGGCATCCGGGCATACCGCTCAGGTCATTGCTTCCGGCCCCGGTTTTCCCGATGAATTGATTCAGCAATCTCTGATGACGGCTATTTTTGCTGCCAGAGAACAACTCATCCTTACTACACCCTACTTTGTGCCCAGTGACGATTTAATGCACGCAATCTGTACTGCCGCTATGCGCGGGGTTGATGTCAGCATTATCATACCAAGCCAGAACAATTCATTCCTTGTGCGTTGGGCAAGCCGGGCATTTTTTACAGAATTGTTGGAAGCAGGCGTGAAAATTTATCAATTCGAGGATGGGCTATTACATACCAAAAGCGTTTTAGTGGATGGGCAACTCAGTATGGTTGGTTCTGTCAATTTGGATATGCGCAGCTTGTGGCTGAACTTTGAAATCACAGTGATTATTGATGATGGGCTGTTTGGCAATGATTTGATGCTTGTCCAGCAGGATTATATTACCCGTTCTACATTACTTGATAGTGAGGAATGGCTAAAACGCCCCGTCCGTCACCGCATTCTTGAACGTCTTTGTTATTTTTTTAGTCCACTTTTGTGAGTTGCAGCGCAAAAAGCGCTGCTGAATACGGATAAATGAGTATTTATCATAGCCCCATCAATACTGATGGGGCTATGATTTTAGGTTAACAGTATCCAATCACTGCTGTTCATGTTTTAATTTCTCTCAGTTATTTATTAAGTTCAGGCAATACCACTATGAAAAATCGACCAACACATCCACATTCTCTGCAATTAGACCTCAATAACCGAATAACCGAAGATGAAGCGCTGGAAAAAGCCTACGACCTATTTCTGGAACAAGCAGCCGCTAATCTCGATCCTGCGGATAGTTTACTGTTTAGTTTACAATTTGAAGAACGTGGTGGTGCAGAGTTATCAGAACCTTCAAAAGTATGGCTCGAACATGTGGATTTTGAATTAGATCCTGATTTCTTTTCGGAGGTGATTATTGGGCTGGCAGAATGTGACGACGCAGAAATTGATGATATATTTGCGCGTGTACTGATTTGCCGGGAAAAAGCGCATCCAAATTGGTGGATATTGTGGAAGAAGTAGGATTAGTAAGTAAAACGGCGAGGAAATCTCACTTTATCACGCTAAACTTTATCAGTTGTCAGATAAATTTTATTAATTCCCCGTTTATTATTCTATGTCATCTTACTATCAAAACATGCACCTCATTAAATCCATAAATTAACTAACAGACTGAATTTACTCAAGATGCATTCTCCAGTATTGATGAACCCATTTTATTGATGTTCACTGGCGGAGAAGTATCCCCCGCCTCATATTGTCAGGAAAATTTTCGTCCGACTTCCCGGCTTAATTAGCAATCAATATTGTTAATTCATGAGGAATAAAACATGAGAAATAAATATATCGAGTCTAATCCAGCAACCTTAACAGAGGATGATGTTGTCATTGTACCAACGCGGAAATATGTCAAAGATACAATCAAAGAAGCGATTGAAGAGCATGCCAAAAGCCGGGATCATCCCTATGCAACATTAGAAAACAGCGGTTTTATTATTCTAAGCAACGATGTCGATAGCGATAGTGAAATAACTGCGGCAACATCTAAAGCAGTGAAGGCCGCATTTGATCTGGCAAATACTGCCAATCAAAGCGCCAATAACGCAAATGATAGTGCTAACACTCGGTTGTCTAAGGACCAGAATGGGGCTGATATTCCTAATAAAGGAGAGTTTTTGAAAAATCTTGGTCTTAGCAATATTGATGGTTATGTTGGACGATTAATCAATGTGCAAAAATTCACAACCAGCGGTAACCACCATTATCATGCAACACCTGGCACTAAAAAAATACTCATTACTGTGATTGGCGCAGGAGGAGGTGGTGGTGCTGACAACGGACCCGAACACGTTTCGGTTGGTTCTGGAGGATTTGGTGTAGCGGGACAGGAGGGACAACCGGGAGGTCGAGGTGGTGATGGGATAGTGATTATCGAAGAGTATGCTTAATCAATAATGTGTGTAACTTTCCATCTGTCCTATCTCATATCTCTGTACACAGGCACCCAAGTTATCCCTTTTCATCCATAAAGAAGCCCTCGCAATGAGGGCCTTGAATAAATATTAGTGACAGCATCATATAATCGATTCACTTATCACAATGCCTATTTTCTTGCTATAACGGATCAACCTTAAGACAAGAAACCGCATGTTTAAAGCTACCTTCCAGTAATGGGCGCGTTCTGGCACATTCTGCATCAGCCATCGGGCAACGGGTGCGGAATACACATCCAGATGGAGGGTTAATCGGTGACGGGAGTTCCCCTTCCAATAATTCAATCTGTTTGTTACGTTCTTTATCTGGATCAGGGATAGGTACTGCTGACATTAACGCGCGGGTATATGGATGCAGAGGATTGTGATAAACCTCGTCGTAAGTCCCCAGTTCCACTGCGTTCCCCAAATACATGACCAATACTCGATCTGAGATATGTTTTACTATTGAGAGATCATGAGCGATAAAGATCAAGGAAAGACCCATATCCCGTTGTATTTCCTGCAATAAGTTTACAACCTGCGCCTGAATGGAGACATCTAACGCGGAAACGGGTTCATCACAGATGATCAGTTTAGGCTCCAGAATCAGGGCACGGGCAATGCCGATACGCTGACACTGACCACCTGAAAATTCGTGGGGATAGCGGTTAATCAGGTTAGGCAATAAACCTACCTTCATCATCATCTTTTTAACCTTTTCTTTTACCTCCGCATCTTTCATTTTGGGGTAATAAGTTTTTAATGGTTCGGCGATAATGTCACCAATCGTCATACGTGGGTTAAGGGATGCCAGCGGATCCTGAAAAATCATCTGGATGTCATTACGAATATCCCGCCACTGCTTTTCATTGATATCAAAAAGGTTTTGGCCAAGCCAGGTAACCGAACCACCAGAAGCTTTGACTAAGCCAATAACCGCTCTGGCAAGGGTTGATTTACCGCAGCCTGATTCACCGACAACGCCTAATGTTTCTCCTTCGTACAGTCTCAAGGTAACGCCGTCTACAGCTTTCAATGTTTTCGCAGGTTGCCAAAACCACTGCTTGCCATCTTTGATATCAAAATAAACTTTTAGATCATCAACTTCCAGGAGGACTTTTTTTTCAGTGATTGTGTTTGTACCAACTGTATTCATACTAATTCCTCCTGACGTCTGAAGCAGGCACGTAAGCGCCCAAGGTCAAACTGTTCCAATGGTGGTTCTTCGCTCACACAATGTTCAGTAGCAAACTGACAACGTGGCTGGAATGGACAGCCTTTTGGCAAACGCAGTAAGTTTGGAGGATTACCCTGAATTGTTGCCAGAGATTCTTCATCATCATCCAATCGGGGAACAGCGTTAAGCAATCCAATCGAATATGGATGTGTCGGACGATAGAATACATCACGCGCAGTACCATATTCCATGGTTCTGCCCGCATACATAACCAACACTTTGTCACAAATACCAGCAACGACGCCCAAGTCATGGGTGATTATAATGATGGCGGTGTTAAGTTCTTTTTTCAGTTCGTTAAGTAAAGTCATAATCTGCGCCTGCACAGTGACGTCTAGCGCAGTAGTAGGTTCATCCGCAATCAGTAACTTAGGCTGACACAATAACGCCATTGCTATCATGACGCGCTGACGCATTCCACCAGAAAATTCATGCGGGAACATTTTCATTCGCTTACGCGCTTCTGGCATTTTAACAGCATCCAACATTCGGATGGATTCTTCAATGGCTGCACTCTTGCTCATACTTTTATGCAGCATTAGTACTTCGGTCAGTTGATCACCGACCCGCATATAAGGATTGAGAGATGTCATAGGATCCTGGAAAATCATCGAAATTTCTTCCGCTCTCATTTTATTCAACTCTTTTTCTTGCAGGTTAAGAATTTCGCGACCGTTAAAAACCGCTGATCCACTGACAGCACCATTACTGGCCAGCAATCCCATTAAGGCAAATGCTGTCTGAGATTTACCTGAACCTGATTCACCCACAATGCCCAGAGTTTCTCCTGCCTGCAAATCAAAATTCAGTTTATTCACTGCTGTTACGTTGCCATCAGGCGTACTGAATACCACGTTTAAATCATTCACCGTTAATAGTGGTTCAGCGCTTTTAGCATGTTTTATCGTTCCTACGCTATTCATAGGCTCTCCTTAACGGTCTTTCGGGTCGAGGGCATCTCGCAGGCCGTCACCAATAAAGTTAAAACAAAACAGGGTCATTACCAGAAAGCCCGCAGGAAATAAGAGTAACCACGGAGCCACTTCCATTGAGTTAGCACCATCACTTAATAAGGCTCCCCAACTACTCAGGGGTTCTTGCGTTCCCAATCCAAGGAAACTCAGGAAAGATTCAAACAGGATCATACTTGGCACCAGCAATGAAGCATAAACGACCACCACACCCAGTACGTTTGGCACAATATGGCGTAAAACGATGTGACGGGTAGATACACCACAGACTAATGCAGCTTCAATGAATTCCTTACGCTTAAGGCTCAATGTCTGCCCCCTGACGATACGTGCCATGTCCAACCATGACACCATACCTATCGCAACAAAAATCAGCAGGATATTTTGCCCAAAGAAAGTCACTAACAGGATGACGAAGAACATAAATGGGAAGGAGTTGAGAATTTCCAGTAAACGCATCATGACCATATCGACTTTGCCACCAAGATAACCTGACATTGCGCCATATAATGTGCCGAATATCACAGCAATCAAAGCAGCCGCGATACCGACCATTAATGAAATGCGTCCGCCGATGGCGACACGAACTAATAGATCACGACCGGATGAATCTGTACCAAAATAATGATGTGATTCGAAATCAGGTGGCATGGTCATCATGTTCCAGTCAGTATCGTCGTAGGCATACTGAGATAGCATGGGTGCCAGAATGACAAACAAAGTAATTAAAAATAGGATACATAAACTTGTTATTGCTGCTTTATTGTGCATAAAACGGCGGCGTGCATCCTGCCACAAACTGCGGCCTTCAATTTCCAGTTGCTCAGAGAAATTTTCCAGAGCTTCGCTATTTTTCTTATTTAGTAACATTGCGTGCTCCAGTTTTAGTATCGGATTTTCGGATCAATGACGGCATACAGCACATCAACAATAGCGTTGAACATAATGGTCAGCCCGCCTACCAAAATCGTCAGGCTCAACACTAATGAGTAATCACGGTTTAAAGCACCATTAACGAACAATTGCCCCAGACCGGGTAAACCGAAGATAGTTTCAATAACCATTGAGCCGGTAATAATGCCCACAAAAGCGGGCCCCATATAAGAAATCACTGGCAATAAGGCAGGTTTCAACGCATGGCGGAAAATAATCGTTCGTAATGGCAGCCCTTTGGCTCTTGCTGTTCGGATAAAGTTGGAATGCAGAACTTCAATCATAGAACCACGAGTAATACGGGAAATACTGGCAATATAAGAAAGAGATAACGCAACCATCGGCAAAAGCATATATTTAGGTGCTCCGCCATTCCAACCGCCTCCTGGCAGCCACTTTAATGTAATGGCAAATATCAGAACCAATAAAGGGGCCACTACGAAACTTGGGATAACAACCCCCGTCATAGCAAACCCCATTACCGTATAATCCCATTTAGTATTCTGATTCAGCGCAGCAATAACCCCCGCACTGACACCAAATATAACGGCCATAATAAAAGCAGCGGCACCTAACTTAGCAGAAACGGGCAACGCTTCTGCCACCAAATCATTTACGCTGTAGTCCTTATACTTGAATGAAGGGCCAAAATCCCCTTTGGAGAGTTGGATTAAGTAATTGAAATATTGTTTATAGATAGGATCATTCAAATGGTATTTTGCTTCGATATTCGCCATCACTTCAGGTGGAAGCTTTCTTTCCCCGGTAAATGGGCTACCGGGAGCAAGTCGCATCATGAAGAACGAAATCGTGATGAGAATGAAAAGTGTCGGGATCGCCTCTAAGCAGCGGCGTAAAATAAATTTCAGCATTGCCCGTTCCTATTATCTGACCAAACCTTGGTCTTAATTATCTGATACACAGGCAGCTCATTACTCAAGCCACCTGCGGATTCCTAATGTTTTATGATGTACATGTCCTTGGTATGGAAGTTGTCCAGCGGATCTTTGCCGGTATACCCACCTACATAGGGTTTTAATAAACGGGTATTTGTATAGTAAAAGAGAGGAACCACCGCAGAATCTTTATCCAATTGCGCATTAGCCTTAGCATAGATTTCGGCTCGCTCTTCATCTGTTTTAGCTTGCAATGATTGCTTCATTAAAGCATCAAATTCTTTGCTCTTATAATGAGAAGTATTGTTGCTACTATTGGATAACATCGGGTTCAAAAAGGTAGAGGCTTCGTTATAGTCAGCACACCATCCGGCTCTGGCGACGTCATAATTGCCCTGATGTCGGGAATCAAGGAAGGTTTTCCATTCCTGGTTTTCGAGAGAAACTTCAACACCGATATTCTTTTTCCAAACAGACGCGGCGGCAATAGCTAATTTTTTATGTAGATCGGAAGTGTTATACAATAACTTAATTTTCAGTGGGTTATCTTTGGTAAATCCAGCTTCTGCCAGTAGCTTCTTCGCTTCTTCGTTACGCTGCTGTTGATTTAGCTTAGTGTACCAATCTGGCTTTTCATCTTTAAAATCAGCGATATAAGGTGGAGTATAACCATAAGCGGGTATATCACCCTGATTTTTCACCTTATGAGTCATAAGATCGCGATCCATACCCAATTTTAGCGCGGTACGAACTCTAGGATCATTAAATGGCGGCTTCTCATTATTAATTTCGTAGTAGTAGGTGCACAATTTTGGGTTAGCACGTAATTGTTCAGGGATCTCTTTTTTCAGTTTTTGGAATAACTCAACGGGTAAGTTGTCATAACTCATCTCAATTTCGCCGGCACGATAACGATTGACATCAGTGACTTCAGAAGAGATAGGCAAGACGGTGACTTGATCAATTATTGTATTTTTATTATCCCAATACATTGGATTACGTTCTAAAACAAGACGCTCATTAATCACCCAACTTTTCACTTTATAAGCACCATTACCGACAAAATGCTGTGGCTGTGTCCATCTTTCACCGAATTTTTCAACAGTCGCACGATGCACTGGTGATGTTGATGTGTGAACCATTAATCGGACTAAATAAGGTACAGGTTCGCTGAGTGTTAACTGTAATGTATGGTCATCTAATGCTTTAATACCCAATGTTTCCGGCTTTTTCTTACCTTTGATGATATCATCAACATTCAGAAGATGAGCATATTGCATGTAACTTGCATAAGGGGATGCCGTGTTTGGATCAGTTGCTCGACGCCAACTGTAAACAAAATCTTGTGCCGTGAAAGGATCACCATTTGACCATTTCGCATTTTTACGCAGGTGGAATGTCCAGACTGTGAAATCCGGGTTATGTTCCCAGCTCTCAGCAACACCCGGAATAATTTTACCATCAGGCTCATTAATCACCAGTGTTTCAAATAAATCACGAGCAATATTTGATTCTGGTACACCTTCGATTTTATGGGGATCCAATGATTGTGGTTCAGTGCCATTATTGCGTACCAGAGTCTGTTTTTCTGCCAGTTGTACACCCGCAGGAACTTTTGCAGCAAATGCCTGTACCCCGATCATCATGCTTAATGCTACCGTAATGCCAGCAGCAATCTTCTTTTTTGTTATGTTTATCATCTTTTATTACTCCTATTGATTCATCAGGCTCTTATAAAAGCTACCTTAATTTCAGGGCTAATTATTTTCTCATTTCAAAAGGAACTGCTTTATTTACATTTACAGTAACAGAACTCCTGTAATAACAGTCAGTTATCTATTTTTTGATATATAAGTTCTTAAGATCAACGTAATCTAAAGGATCTTTTCCTGTTATTCCTCCGACCGTTGGGCGAATCAGGCGTGTAGAAACCCGGTAATAGACAGGAATCAAGCCCGAATCAGCATCAAGCTGAACCTCTGCTAACTGGTAAAATTCCTTGCGTATTTTTTCGTCTTTAGCTATCAGGGCCTGCTTAAGATAATTATCAAAGGCCTCATTCTGGTAAAACGCCGTATTATTACTGCTGTCCGACAATAGGTAATTTAAGAAAGATGAAGGCTCGTTATAATCGCCACACCATGTCGCTCTCGCCACATCATAATTTCCCTGGTGACGATTTTGCAGTGAGGTTTTCCATTCCTGATTTTGCAATGTGACTTTTGCACCAATGTTTTTCTGCCACATGGACGCCGCAGCAATAGCTTGTTGTTTGTTCTGCTCTGAGGTGTTATAGAGCAAGGTAAATTTGAGAGGATTACTGGCATCAAAGCCGGCTTCTTTTAATAACTCTTTTGCCCGTTGATTGCGTTGTTCTTGTGTCCAATTCGCCCAATCTGGATTAATCGTAAGACCGCTACCAATAAAAGTAGGTGTAAAACCGTATGCCGGAATTTGCCCCTGTCCCATAATCCTTTGAGTGATAATATCTCTGTCAAGACTCAGCTTAATGGCTTCACGTACTCGTTTATCTTTAAATAATGGCTTTTGGTTATTAATTTCGTAATAAAACGTACATAGATAAGGTGAAATTTGCACTTGCTCAGGAATATCCCGTTTCATTTTTTGATACAGTTCTGGTGGAATAGCATTGTTGGTAACATCTACTTCCCCACTGCGGTAACGGTTAACATCACTGATACCTGAGACGATAGGTAAGAAAGTGCCTTTTTCGATAATGGACTCTTTATCATTCCAATATTGTGAATTACGCGTTAAAACGATTCGTTCATTAATAACCCAATCCTTTAATGTGTAAGCTCCGTTACCGATAAAATTCTCTGGTAACGTCCACTTAATACCAAATTTTTCTACAATATCTTGCCGGATGGGTTTCAGTGGTGTATGGCTCAACATATTAATAAGGTAAGGAACAGGACGACTTAATGTCACTTGAAAACGGCGCTCATCAAGCGCTTTAACACCCAGTTGATCAGGCGATTTTTTTCCTTTTAAGATCTCATCTGCGTTCAATACATAGGTATATTGTAAGTAACTGGTATAAGGCGATCCTACTTTTGGATCAGAGAGACGACGCCAGCTATAAACAAAATCCTGTGCTATAACTGGCTTACCATCACTCCACTTGGCATTGTCACGTAGATAAAATGTCCACACCTGATAATCATCAGTTTCCCATTTTTCTGCGACTCCTGGCACAATTTCACCGTTTGGCCCGGTGCTTACTAATCCTTCAAGTAAGTTACGAATAATGTTGGTTTCCGGAACACCTTCAATTTTATGAGGATCCAGTGATGTAACCTCAACACCATTATTAATAGTAACTTCTTGCTTCTCTGCCAACACTACACCTGCGGGAACCTGCGCAGCAATTCCTTGTGTCATAGGAAACGATAATAAAACGATAGAGGAAATCAACTGACTCAACTTTGACGGTGTTTTTTTCATTATTCTTCTCCAAGTGATAAACAGTGAATTACTCATTTTTTAATCTAGCAATCCCGATAATTCATTTTATTAAATAAGAGCAATTTATATGTTTGGCATTCAATCTAAACAAGGTTTGTTATGATATTTTTTATAATATGTTTATTAAGTCGTTAAAGTAATTATTTATTCTTACATGGAATACGTCTATTGAAATAACAATAACATACTGATAAAAATGATTTTTTATTTATTTTTATCTATCAGATCACTAAAGTATCCAACAAAAAAGAAAATAAACATTATTTTAACAAAATGCAATCATCACAGATTAAAAACCCATCTTCATCACAAAATGGTGCAACAAGACACCAATGATGGCCCGTTATAGCAAGCAATAGGGTGTAGAAAAAAACAGTATTTTTCAGAGAGGAAAGGCAAATTATCAAATAAAATATAAAAAGTAAGTTCTTAATCAGATACGAAAATGCTTTTATCGCCTAGCTATACTCTTTATTGGTTGTCTATTAATTATTTTTCACTTATTTCTTCTAAAAAAATATTATCAAAATTTATTTAACAAAATATTCCATAAAAATTAAATAAATATTTAAAAATAACCCTAATAATTTTTTGATATCGAATAATAAAACCTATCTATTGAATGGTGTCAGCTTACTGTTTTCATGATCTAAATCACTATTTAAAAGCCAGTCAATGATAAGCTGTACTCAAATAAAAACGCTCAGAAAAAATACAGACTTAACACTCATTTATATGAATTTATACAGTTTTTTTAAGGTGATTAGCGGTATTCATAACAGCGTTTTTACTGATAAAGCTCACAACATGAATTTGACTTTATAGAACAATAACCACAAACCGCACAGCTAATTTCCTAAAAAAATTTGACTTTTACCAGGAGTACTCTCTATGGCTGTAACTCAGGTTGCTGAACTGAATGAATTAGTTGTTCGTGTAAAAAAAGCGCAAAGAGAATTCGCCAGTTTTTCACAAGAGCAAGTTGACCACATATTCCGTGCTGCTGCTCTTGCTGCTGCTGATGCCCGCATTCCTTTGGCAAAATTAGCTGTATCTGAATCAGGAATGGGAATAATCGAAGACAAAGTGATCAAAAATCACTTCGCTTCTGAGTATATTTATAATGCCTATAAGGATGATAAAACCTGTGGGGTTTTATCCGAAGATGACACCTTTGGAACAATCACTATAGCTGAACCTATTGGGCTTATTTGTGGCATCATCCCGACAACTAATCCGACTTCAACTGCCATTTTCAAAGCACTTATCAGTCTGAAAACCCGTAATGGCATTATTTTTTCTCCACATCCACGGGCTAAAAAAGCCACGAACAAAGCAGCAGAAATTGTTCTACAGGCAGCTATCGCAGCAGGCGCACCAAAAGATATTATCGGCTGGATAGACGAACCTTCTGTTGAACTCTCAAATGCTTTGATGCACCACGCTGATATTAACCTTATTCTGGCGACGGGCGGCCCCGGAATGGTAAAAGCAGCCTATAGCTCAGGTAAACCCGCCATTGGTGTTGGCGCAGGCAATACACCTGTCGTGATCGATGAATCGGCAGATATCAAACGCGCTGTGGCCTCTATTTTGATGTCTAAAACGTTCGATAATGGCGTGATTTGTGCTTCTGAACAATCCGTTATTGTGGTTGATCATGTTTATAAACAGGTCCGTGAACGTTTCTTAAATCATGGTGGCTATATTCTGCAAGGAAAAGAACTGAAAGCTGTTCAAAATATTATCCTGAAAAATGGCAACCTGAACGCGGCTATTGTCGGTCAGCCAGCAACCAAAATTGCGGAAATGGCAGGGATCGCTGTTCCTGAAAATACCAGAATTCTTATCGGTGAAGTTACATTGCCAGATGAAAAAGAACCATTCGCTCATGAAAAATTATCACCACTGCTCGCCATGTATCGGAGTAAAAACTTTGAAGATGCTGTTGAAAAAGCAGAAAAACTCGTTGAAATGGGTGGTATTGGTCACACGTCTTCTCTCTATATTGATCAGGATAATCAAGCAGCCCGCATTCAATATTTCGGCAATAAAATGAAAACGGCGCGTATTTTGATTAATACTCCCGCATCTCAGGGGGGAATAGGCGACCTTTACAACTTTAAACTGTCCCCTTCTCTAACGCTAGGATGTGGCTCCTGGGGAGGAAATTCCATTTCAGAAAACGTCGGACCAAAACACTTGATTAATACAAAAACTGTCGCTAAAAGAGCCGAGAATATGCTGTGGCATAAAATTCCCAAATCAATCTACTTCCGGCGTGGTTCTCTGCCTGTCGCTCTGGAAGAGATTGCGACAGACGGAGTAAAACGCGCCTTCATTGTGACAGACTCCTTCTTATTTAATAACGGCTATGCTGATCGAGTTATCAAGGTATTGAAAGCGCATAATGTAGAAACTGAAGTATTTTTTGAAGTCGAAGCAGACCCTACCTTAAGTGTTGTCCGCAAGGGTGCTGAACGGATGCATCTGTTTAAACCTGACGTTATTATTGCGCTTGGTGGTGGCTCACCGATGGATGCAGCAAAGATCATGTGGGTTATGTATGAACACCCAGAAACTCACTTTGAAGAACTGGCATTACGTTTTATGGATATCCGTAAGCGCATTTATAAGTTCCCGAAAATGGGGAGTAAAGCAAAAATGGTCGCCATCACAACGAGTTCCGGGACAGGCTCAGAAGTCACACCTTTTGCGGTTGTGACTGATGATATAACAGGACAAAAATATCCATTAGCAGACTATGCGCTGACTCCCGATATAGCTATCGTTGATGCAAATCTTGTCATGGATATGCCAAAATCACTATGTGCTTTTGGTGGATTAGACGCCGTAACTCATGCGTTGGAAGCTTATGTTTCTGTTTTAGCCAATGAGTACTCGGATGGTCAGGCACTACAAGCCTTGAAGCTGCTCAAAGATTTTCTGCCAGCCAGCTATCAACAGGGAGCACAAAATCCGGTTGCTCGCGAACGAGTTCATAATGCAGCAACTATTGCAGGGATCGCTTTTGCCAATGCCTTTTTAGGCGTCTGCCACTCTATGGCTCATAAGCTTGGCTCCGAATTCCACATCCCACATGGGCTAGCGAATGCCCTGCTTATCTGTAATGTTATTCGCTATAATGCCAATAACAACCCAACCAAACAAACAGCGTTCAGCCAATATGATCGTCCTCAGGCAAGACGTCGTTATGCCGAAATTGCAGAACATCTGGGATTAAGTAGTGTTGGTGATCGCACGGCAATCAAAATTGAAAAACTCCTTACATGGTTAGAAGAATTAAAATCTCAGCTAAATATTCCAACTTCAATTCGTGAAGCCGGGGTTCAGGAAAGCGAGTTCTTGGCAAAAATAGATAAACTGGCAGAGGATGCCTTTGACGATCAATGTACCGGTGCCAATCCTCGTTATCCGTTAATTACTGAATTGAAGCAATTAATGTTGGATTCCTTTTATGGCCGTAAATTCATAGAGCCTGCCTTATCTAAGGAAGAAGAAAAATAATAAGAAATAATAATAAATGATAAACCAATGTGATTTAAAAGGCATCAGGTATAACCGATGCCTTTTTATTAATTCATTTGTTCTAACTTAATCATAATATTCATACAAAAAAAGGCATTATGTCCGCTCAACTTTTTTAGCCTTAGCATCACGAATGACATCAGAATAGTGCCTGCGACACACTGAGACATATTTTTCATTGCCTCCAATATCAACCTGCGCACCATCATAAACAACGTCGCCATCGCTGCCAAAACGCAGTACATGGCTGGCTTTTCTTCCACAATGACAAATCGTTTTCAGTTCAACTAATTTATCCGACCACGCGAGAAGATATTGGCTACCACTAAATAATTCTCCCTGAAAATCTGTTCTTAAACCATAACAAAGAACAGGGATATCATCGTAATCAACAATTTCACAAAGCTGTTTGACGTGTTCTTTTGTTAAAAATTGGCATTCATCAATCAAAACACAATGAATCTTTTCTACTTTGTTTTCACGTCTGATAAGTTCAGCGATATTAGTTACCGGTGAAAACAACAAGGCATCTGCGGATAAACCAATACGGGAACTCACCTTCCCTTTTTCAAATCGGGTGTCGATTTCTGCTGTAAAAATCAACGTCCTCATTCCTCTTTCGTTATAGTTATAAGAAGACTGTAATAAGGAAGTTGATTTTCCTGCATTCATAGCAGAATAATAAAAATAAAGCTGAGCCATTGGCCCGTCCATCCTCTTGTCAAATTTAACCAAGCAATATATCACCGCAAGTTTACCACAATCTCAACTTAAGGTTATCCTTTGTTATTGATCAAATGAAGCACAGGATAAAAAACCAGAACAAATATGAAATGAATAATTTCATGATAATCGTCACATTTGCGCATATAAAATCAGCACCACAAGTACTTATTGCATGACAAATGAACAAATTTAACATTGGAAAGAAATAGCTATTTTTTATTCCATTCTTTGCATATTAATAATCAAAGTGGTTTACTTTTGTGCAATTTACTCCGCTATAATCATAACCAATAGATTACCCATAAAAAAAATTTCATTACTCCTTTGAACATCAACTTATTTTGGGATGAACAGTTAACATCTCTTACGGATTGACTATAAATTAGTTTTATATGTTCGAGTTTATCACGCTCTGCTTTGAGTAAACTACGTTTAACCGTTATCGAGAAATGATAAATCCAATAGTAGAATTAAAACACAATATATCGATTATCAAAAAAATTGCATTTTAAAATGAGATGTTTTAGCCTGAGAAAGTAAATTCACTATTGCAGAAAATAAAATAGCATTCTATTATTATCCGTACATCAGCCATCATCATTATAATTTGAGACCAGGACAATGAGCGAAAATTTAAAATCCTTAAATAACATCCGCACCTTGCGCGCGCAAGCAAGAGAATGTGAACTTAGCACTTTAGAAGAAATGCTGGAAAAACTTACGATTGTTGTTGAAGAACGTCGTGAAGAAGAAAGCCAAGCTCGTGCTCAAATAGAAGAACGTACACGTAAGCTTCAAGAATACCGTGAAATGTTGGAAAAAGACGGTATTGAATTAAGCGATTTAGTAGACGCTTTAAGTGGTAAAGCTACTGGTAAATCTAAACGTGCTGCACGTCCAGCTAAATATTCATACATTGACAATGGTGAAACTAAAACCTGGACTGGACAAGGCCGTACTCCAGCAGTAATCAAAAAAGCAATTGAAGAAGAAGGCAAGTCACTGGAAGATTTTCTGATCTAATCAGTTATTTTGCAGACTAATAACAAAAATACCCTGTCAAGGGTATTTTTGTTTTATGGTTAATATATCTAACTAAGTTAATTACTGGCTGATGTACGAGCACCACGGGTTATATTAACGGTTTAAACTCCCTTATTATTTCCCAATGTGAAAAAAAACAATTTAACATCAACTTAGTTTTTTATTAACACAGAGTTAAAAAAGGAGCTGTTAGCTCCTTTTTTATTACTATTCTAATATTAAGTCTAATCTTAAGGCTGCTGGTAAAAATCCAAATACCAATCAACAAACTGTTTCACACCTTCTTTCACTGGAGTGTTGGGTGAAAAACCTATCTTCTCGTAGAGCGCTCTAGAATCAGCACAAGTGGACAATACATCACCATCCTGAATATCCATAAAATTTTTCTTTGCCTTTATACCTAATGACGATTCAATTGCTTCAATAAAATCACCCAATTTTGTCGGATGACCATTACCAATATTGTAAATACGATATGGTGCAGAGCTGGCAGATATCTGCCCTTTTTCAACTGACCAATCTTTATCAGAGGTAGGAATAACGGCTTGTAATCTGATTATAGACTCGACAATATCATCAATATATGTGAAATCCCTCACCATATTACCATGATTATAAACATCGATAGGCTTACCCTCCAACATAGCTTTAGTAAACTTAAATAAGGCCATATCAGGACGCCCCCACGGGCCATATACTGTAAAAAACCGTAAACCTGTGGTTGGTAATTGATAAAGATGTGAGTAGCTGTGAGACATTAATTCATCAGCTTTTTTGGTAGCAGCATATAAAGAAACAGGATGATCAACCGAATCATCAGTAGAGAATGGTTGTTTTTTATTTAATCCATATACTGAACTTGAAGACGCATATAATAAATGTTCAACGCGATTATGACGACATCCTTCAAGAATATTGATATGACCAACGATATTGGCATCAATATATGCCATTGGGTTCTGTATTGAATAACGAACACCCGGCTGGGCGCCCAAATGGATAACTCGTTGAAATTGGTGTTTAGAAAACAACGCCGAAATTGCAACTCTATCAGCCAGATCTAATTTTTCAAATTTAAAACCCGGATTAGGGAGTAATAAATTTAATCTTGCCTGCTTCAAATTAACATCATAATAATTATTGATGTTATCGATGCCAACAACTTCATACCCCATACTTAATAACCGCTGGCTAACATGAAAACCAATAAAACCAGCGGAACCTGTGACTAGAAATTTCATATCACAACTCAAATGACTGGATTAATAGAGGCACCACGACCAATGCCATAGTATGTAAATCCTCTGGATTGCAGACGTTCAGGATCATAAAGATTACGTCCATCAAAAATAACCGGAGTTTTGAGTGAATTTTTTATGACATCAAAATCAGGCGCTCTAAAGTTTTGCCATTCTGTACAAATAACCAAAGCATCAGCACCTTTTAATGCAGCTTCTTTTGTACCCATCAGGGCAAGATCATCCCGCTGTCCATAAATACGCTGAGCTTCCTGCATAGCTTCCGGATCATACGCTTGTATTTTGGCACCACCTTCCCATAATACTTCCATCAATACACGGCTTGATGCTTCTCGCATATCATCTGTATTAGGCTTAAATGATAATCCCCATATCGCAAATGTCTTGCCAGATAGATCATCACCAAAGTGACGTTTAACAAAAACAGGTAATTTTCTTTTTTGTTTTTCATTAACCTGCTCTACTGCCTGTAAAATCTTGGGCGTATATCCAATTTGTTCAGAAGTGCGAATCAATGCCTGCACATCTTTAGGGAAACATGAACCGCCATATCCACACCCCGGATAAATAAAGTGATACCCAATACGTGAATCAGAACCAATTCCTTGACGCACATGTTCAATATCTGCCCCCAACATTTCTGCCAGGTTAGCAATTTCATTCATAAAACTGATTTTGGTTGCTAACATGCAATTAGCGGCATATTTTGTTAACTCCGCACTGCGGATATCCATAACTATCATACGATCATGATTACGATTAAACGGTTCATACAGTTCTCTCATCACATCAATCACGCTATCGTTATCACAGCCAATGATAATGCGTTCAGGACGCATACAATCAGCAACTGCGGCCCCTTCTTTCAAAAACTCAGGGTTGGAAACAACGTCATATGGAATATTAGCTCCACGTTCAGCCAAAGCTACTTGCATGACAGCTTTGACTTTATCCGCAGTTCCCACAGGAACCGTTGATTTATCAACCACCACTTTATAGTTATCCATATTCTCTGCAATAGTCCGGGCTACAGCAGTGACATATTGCAAATCGGCAGAGCCATCTTCATCAGGAGGTGTTCCTACGGCGATAAACTGTAATTTGCCATGTGCGACGCCAGCTTTAGCATCCGTTGTAAAGCTCAGACGCCCTTCCGCATAGTTTTTTTTAACCAAGGATTCCAGTCCTGGTTCAAAAATAGGGATCTGGCCATTTTTCAGGTTTTCAACTTTTCTTGTATCAACATCAACACAAAGTACATCATGCCCGACTTCGGCAAACACGGTTGCCTGGACTAAGCCAACGTAGCCAATACCAAATACAGTAACTTTCATTTCACATCCTAAATTACTAATAGATTATTTTTCAATCTGATCTTGCAAAGTCACAATCCAGTCTTTGAATGATTCTCCCAACTGCTTATGCTTCATACTATATTCAACAAACGCCTGCATATAACCCAATTTATTCCCACAATCATGACTACGGCCTTTTAAGTGATACGCCTCAACTGGCTCTTTTTCCATCAACATGGCAATAGCATCGGTAAGCTGAATTTCGTCCCCTGCCCCTGGTGCTGTTTTTGCCAGTAATGGCCAGATTTTCTCAGATAATACATAGCGACCAACAATAGAAAGATTTGATGGGGCTTCTTCTGGTTTGGGTTTTTCAACAACACGAGCAATTGGTTTACTGTCACCTGGTTGCAGGTTTTCTCCAAAGCAATCAACAATTCCATAATCAGAGACATCCTCAACAGGAACCGGTTCAACCAGTATTTGACTTATTCCGCTATCGTTAAAACGTGATAACATCTCGCTCAAATTGTATTTCGATAAGTCTGCACTGTACTCATCCAAAATGACATCCGGCAGAATAACAGCAAATGGTTCGTCCCCAATAAGTGGCTTAGCACATAGCACCGCATGTCCCAATCCTTTAGCGATCCCCTGACGGGTCTGCATGATCGTCACATGATTAGGACAAATCGACTGAATTTCGTCCAGGAGCTGACGCTTTACTCTTTTTTCAAGAATTGCCTCTAGCTCGAAGCTAGTATCAAAATGGTTTTCTATAGAGTTTTTGGATGAATGTGTAACCAGAATAATTTCATTAATGCCTGCTTTAATGCATTCATTGACAACGTATTGAATAAGTGGCTTATCAACCAGAGGCAACATTTCTTTAGGAATAGCTTTAGTGGCTGGTAACATCCTGGTTCCCAAACCAGCAACAGGGATTACGGCTTTTTTTACTTTTTTATTTATTACTGACATTACTAGTCTCCTGCGGCTATGCTATAGCTGAAAAACTCCTTTTGCAGCTATAACAATAGCACCAACTCTCTAAAAAATCGTATATGTGAAAAAAGTCACATACCTAAAAAAACATACCTAAAAAATAGTGCGCCAAAGTATACCAGCTAACACAGCCAGGTATACAGTGAATAAAAATTTAATTATGGTTTCCATACTACGGTATTTACATAACTGATATATACACTCTGAATACACCTTTATATCAAATAACTGTTAAATGAATTTTCTGAAGCATAAAGGGCATTGATAATAGAGTACTCTCACTAAACATTGCAGCTACAGTCTGTATTCAGGTATTATTGATGGTAATCTAATCAATTATAACTATTTATACGCTTATATATTTTACGCTTACATACCTTTACAGCATCAGCCATATTAACAACAACCTTTTTAATTAACCGGAGTTATTTTGACAAAAATATGTCACTGTGGCAGTGGCTCACCTTTCGCACATTGCTGCGGCCTTTATATTGATAATCACTACCCTGCTCCAGATGCCGAATCTCTGATGCGTTCCAGATATAGCGCTTATGTGACAAAGAATGTTGATTATCTGATTGCAACCTGGCATCCCGATTGTGCAGCAGAAACCTGGCGTTCAGAAATAGAACAAAGCTTTGTTGGTGTACAGTGGCTAGGGTTGAATGTCATCAACACAAATAGAGGGCAACATAATAATGAAGCCTACGTTGAATTTTCAGCTTGCTTTATTGAGCAGGAAAAGCAAGATAGGCAATTGATACATGAGCGTTCTCGTTTTTTGCGTATTGACCAACATTGGTTCTATATAGATGGTGTTCGCCCTGAAACAGGACGCAATGATCCTTGCCCATGTGGTTCGGGCAAAAAATATAAAAAATGCTGTAGTTAAATATTTTAAACACAACCATTCACACACAGTGAAAAACATTTGAGGATCACGTTATCCATGCAAAACGCAATTATACAAAAAAAAATCTTGCGTACAATTTGTCCTGATTCCAAAGGATTAATCGCGAAGATCACAAATATTTGTTACAAGCATCAACTGAATATTGTACAAAATAGTGAGTTTGTCGATCATCTCACTGGCCGCTTCTTCATGCGTACAGAGCTGGAAGGTATTTTTAATGATGAAATATTTCTGACCGATCTGGATGATGCTCTTCCGGTTGGCTCAAGTCGTGAATTGAATACAGCAGGTCGTCGTCGTATTATCATCATGGTAACAAAAGAAGCCCACTGTATCGGTGATATATTAGTAAAAAGTGCTTATGAAGGATTGGATGTGGAAATAGCTGCTGTTATTGGCAACTATACTACTCTGCAACCATTGGTCGAGCAGTTTGATATTCCTTTCCATCATATCAGCCATGAAGGTTTGAGCCGGGAACAGCACGATGAAGCGTTAATGGCGCAAATAGATCAATATAACCCCGACTATGTTGTACTCGCCAAGTACATGCGTGTCTTAACACCAGCATTCGTTCAGCATTACCCAAACCAAATTATTAATATTCACCACTCATTCTTACCAGCATTTATAGGAGCCCGCCCTTATCACCAGGCTTATGAACGTGGTGTCAAAATCATTGGAGCCACTGCACATTATGTCAATGATAACTTAGATGAAGGCCCTATTATCACTCAGGATGTGATTAACGTGGATCATAGTTATACTGCTGAAGAGATGATGCGGGCAGGACGAGATGTTGAGAAAAATGTGCTAAGTAAAGCATTACATTCAGTTTTTTCTCAACGTGTGTTTGTGTATGGTAACCGCACTATTATTCTGTGATAAGTTAAGGGTATTTTTGTTAGATAACAATGTGATTATTCTTGATAACAAAATACCCTAATGGAATGATATTCAGACACAAAGTTTAAAAAAACATCGTTCGATACTTAGTTTTCAAATAACTACTTTACAGCGGCGGTTGATTTGATATTATGCCGTCCGCTGGCAACGACAGCGTACAATTCAAAATCTGGTGGGGTTCCCGAGCGGCC
>NZ_CAWMEB010000010.1:0-722 GCF_963866145.1 Xenorhabdus sp. NBAII XenSa04 | reverse complement strand
TGAGATTCAAATTGCTGCTGGAGAGTCTGGTCTTGCGGATACGCGATATCGGGCTGGTGCCAGTTATGCAGTAATAGCTGGCGTTCTGGCTCCAATAAAATGGGTAACTCACTGACTAACAATGCAGGATTGTTAATCAAGGCAACGAATAGATTCTGTAATCGCTCAAGTATTCTGTTGATATCCAGTTCACTAAAATATTCCTGTCGGTAATCTATTGTTATTTTTAGTGCCTGATCGTATCCATAATCTTTCAATCGAAAGACGATAGGGTAAATATTAAACACCCCATCGACATGGTAATACTGATTTTCAGCAATTTCAGCGGCGGATTCAGAAAAACGCTCATAAAAAATGGATATATTAGGCAAAGAAAGCCGGTGTTGATTAGCTATTCGGATAAGATGAGATTGAGGGAATCTACAGTGATAGTAACTACTTTTCAGCTCGGATTCTATCAGCCTAATCTGTTCAATCACACTTGCTGTATTAGAAATGCGACAATGCACTGGATATATATTTGCGCTCATGCCAACAACATATTTTTCTAATTTTTTCTTTCTTCCATGTGTGATCGTGTTAAAAGTCAACTCTTGCTGCCCGGTAAGTTCAGACATCATCATAACAACCAGGCCTGAAAAAATAGAATGCAGATTGGTTTGATATTTTTTACAAAATAACCGCAAATCCTCTTTAATTGAAAGAGGTAATATTAACGTACC
>NZ_CAWMEB010000009.1:0-15019 GCF_963866145.1 Xenorhabdus sp. NBAII XenSa04 | reverse complement strand
GGCAAACTCGACCGCAAGGCCCTGCCTGCCCCTGACCAGTTGGCTATGGTGTCGCGTGGCTATGAACCGCCACAGGGGGAGGTTGAAACTCTGTTGGTGCAGATTTGGCAGGAACTGTTGGGGCTGGAGCGTGTCGGCCGTCATGACCATTTCTTTGAGCTAGGCGGCCATTCGCTGCTGGTCGTCAGGGTGATCGAACGGCTGCGCCACGTTGGCTGGGAGCTGGATGTCCGCACAGTATTCACCACACCTATTCTGGCTGATCTGGCTCAGGCTATTCAGACATATCAGGGGGAAGCGGCCTTTATTGTACCTCCCAACCGGATTACTGATGGTTGCACGGTAATTACCCCTGAGATGCTGCCTCTGGTAACACTGTCACAATCGGAAATTGACATCATTAGTAACGAGGTTATTGGTGGGGTTGCAAATGTGCAGGATATTTATCCGCTTGCCCCGTTGCAGGAAGGTATCCTGTTCCATCACCGACTTGATCCGTATAACGATCCATACGTTATTTCGTCGCTGTTATGTATCGATAACCAGGCAAACCTTGAAGCCTTCACAACCGCATTACAAGCGGTCATCGACCGGCACGATATCCTGCGCACCACTATCCATTGGGCCGGCTTATCCCAACCAGTTCAGGTCGTGCACCGACACGCCCCATTATCTGTTCATCGCCTGACATTGGAGGAGAGCAGTGACGTGGTTGCCAGTCTGCAAGCACATATGACATTGTCCCATTCGCACATGGATTTATCCCATGCGCCACTGATACGTTTACAGACTGCGGCTGATCCACGTTCATCCAGGCTGTATGTCTTGCTTCAGTTCCACCATATCATCAACGATAACCTCTCATTACGGCATTTTCTGGCAGAATCGGTTGCTTTCCTAACAGGAAAAATCGCCGATTTACCCTCATCGGTTCCTTACCGGAACTTTGTTGCTTATACACGTCAGAAAGACAACATTCAGGCAGCGGAAACCTTTTTCCGGGAATATCTGGCAGATCTCGATGAGGTGACGGCGCCCTTTGGCCTGATTAACGTTCAGGAAGGGGGTGAAAATACGACAGAAACACACCAAATCCTTAATGCCGAATTATCACGCACCCTCCGTGAAACGGCCAGCAAGCTAGGCACCAGTTCTGCGGCGTTGTTTCATGCGAGTTGGGCACTGGTCGTTGCACGAACCAGTGGCCGTGACGATGTCGTATTCGGGACCACCTTGTCAGGCCGTATGTCAGGCTTTGAGGGCAGTGCAAGCGCGCTGGGCATGTTCATCAATACCCTGCCTGTGAGGCTGAAACTGAATGGGATCAGTGTTGAGGAACTTGTCAGAAAAGCGAATGACACCTGTGCCAATTTACTGCGTTATGAGCAGACCCCATTGTCTCTTGTGCAACGCTATAGCGGGTTCGGCAATATGCCGTTGTTCAGTTCCTTGTTAAATTGCCAACACATGAGAGACAAAGACACTAGTGCGCTTAATCTGGAGCGGTTTGGCGTGACAAGTCTGTCTAGCTACGGGCGCACCAATTACCCGGTGGGGATCTCGATCGATGACGATGGTGACTCTTTTGTATTATCCACCCAAACTGTCAACACGGTCGATCCGGCCAGAGTGAATGCCTATATGGTCAGGACACTGGAACAATTGGTCTCGATATTGGCGGACAAACCGGGTACTTCTGCCCTGGAAGTGGATGTGCTGCCCGTCTCAGAGCGCCAGCAATTGCTGGCAGGCTTTAATGCCACTGAACGGAACTTCCCACAAGAGGCTCTTATCCACCAACTGTTCGAACAACAGGCAGAACGTACCCCTGATGCCACGGCTGTAGTGTTTGAAGAGCGTACCCTCAGCTACGCTGAACTGAACCAGCGTGCTAATCAGCTAGCGCACCATTTGCTTGCGCTGGGCGTCAGACCTGATGACCGGGTCGCCATTTGTGTTGAACGCAGCCCGGAGATGGTAGTGGGATTATTGGCGACTCTCAAGGCGGGTGCCGCCTATGTGCCACTCGATCCAACTTATCCACTCGAACGTCTGGCTTATATGCTGGATGATGCGACGCCAGTGGTACTGCTTACCCAGACTTCACTGATTGAAAGACTAGGCAGTAGCCTGCCTATCGTGCTGCTTGATGCCTCGGTCTTCGACAATGACACAGAAAGTAATCCGGATACCCAAGCGCTGGGGCTGACTTCGCATCATTTGGCCTATGTCATCTACACCTCCGGCTCTACCGGTCAACCCAAAGGAGTCATGGTTGAACACGGAGGGTTCAGAAATTACCTACAGTGGGCTCTCAGTCATTATGCAACTGCCGGACAGATAGACAGCATCGTGTCATCACCTTTTGCCTTTGATGCCACAGTCACCAGTATTTATCTGCCTCTGATTTGTGGGGGCAAAATGTACCTGATCCGTGAAGGTCAGGAACTTATTGAGTTGGTACCTGCACTGTTATCCATACCGATGGAACCGACTACTTTGGTTAAGATTACCCCTACTCATCTTGCTGCAATTGGTCAGGAATTACAGGCTGCAAAACAGACTTGTCCTGCACGTTGTTTCGTCGTTGGTGGGGAAGCGCTATCTCAATCAATCGTAGCACTTTGGCATGAACTATCGCCTGAATCACGCATTATCAATGAGTATGGCCCAACCGAAACGGTAGTGGGTTGCATTGCGTTTGATACTCATGATCAGGATGTTAATAATCAGAATAGTACCGTCGAAAACATGCCTATCGGACAACCGATCGCCAATACCCAGATTTATATTCTGGATGCACAGGGCCAGCCGGTTCCTCTTGGTGTGATCGGTGAGATTTACATTGGCGGCGCTGGCGTGGCCCGTGGTTACCTCAACCGTCAGGAACTTACGACAGAGCGCTTTATTTCCGATCCATTCTCAGCAGATTCAGGTGCCCGTCTGTACCGGACCGGTGACCTCGGTCGCTGGCGATCTGATGGCAATATTGAATATCTCGGTCGCAACGATTTCCAGGTCAAACTGCGCGGTTTCCGTATTGAACTGGGTGAAATTGAAGCGCGTCTGGTTCAGTGCCCAGAAATAGATGAGGCTGTTGTTATCGCTCGTGAAGACATTCCGGGTGACAAACGTCTGGTGGCCTATGTTCGGCCTCATTCCGGTATTGAATTAGTACCGGCTGAACTGCGCCAGCAACTGGCACAATACTTAGCCGAGTATATGCTGCCCAGTGCCTTTGTCACGCTGGATACGTTCCCACAGACCCCTAACGGTAAACTCGACCGTAAAGCGCTACCCGCCCCTGAACAGTCTGCGGTGGCAATGCGTGGGTATCAGGCACCAGAAGGAGAGCTGGAAACAACATTGGCACAGATTTGGCAAGATCTGCTGGGACTGGAGCGTGTCGGCCGACACGATCATTTCTTTGAACTCGGCGGTCATTCACTGATGGCGGTCAGCCTGATTGAACGGCTACGTAATTTAGGCCAGACACTTGATGTCCGCAGTATCTTCACCGCGCCAATGCTCTCTGAAATGGCTCTGGCTATCCAGTCTCTCCAAGAGACACCAACCTTCATTGTTCCACCTAATCGTATTACCAAAGATTGCGCTGTTCTCACTCCCGATCTATTGCCATTGGTGACCCTGTCCCAGACCGAGATTGATACCATTGTCGATACCGTACCCGGCGGAATATCCAATGTGCAGGATATCTATCCACTCGCTCCGTTACAGGAGGGGATTTTGTTCCACCATCGGTTACAGGAGCAAGGGGATATCTATCTGTTAAACAACCTGGTGGCCTTTGATAGCCGTGCACGTCTCGATGCCTTCCTTGAAGCGTTACAGCAAGTAATTGATCGCCATGATATCCTGCGTACCGCCATCTGTTGGCAGGGTCTGACTCAGCCCGTACAGGTAGTCTGGCGTCAAGCTCCGTTGCCAGTGAACACCTTTGTGCCAGCTTCAGAGGACAATGTCTTAGCCCAGTTACAGGCTCATATCGATCCGCGACTGCGCCGACTTAATCTTAACCAGGCACCATTGCTTACTGCCGATATAGTCCATGATTCGAACAGTCACGAGTGGTTGTTGGCACTGAGCTTCCATCATCTGATCGGCGATCATATGACATTGACGCTTATCATCGACGAAATTCGTATGCTGTTACAAGGACGGGCAGAGGAACTGCCTGGTTCACCGCTGTACCGCAACTTTATCGCACAGATCCTGAGCGTGCCGAACTCCGTGCATGAAGATTACTTCCGTGCCCGACTCGCCGATATTGATGCACCAACAGCGCCTTTTGGTCTGCTTAATGTGCAGGGCAACGGTGAAAATAGTGTAGCCGAAGTTCGTGTATCTCTGGATACCACACTGGCACAAGCGATCCGTAGCCAAGCCCGTCGTTTGGGGATCAGTTCGGGCGTGTTGTTCCATGTTGCCTGGGCACAGGTATTAGCGCAGACCAGCGATCGTGATGATGTGGTCTTCGGTTCTGTATTGCTGGGCCGCCTACAAGGCTCTGCCAGTGCTGATCGGGTAATGGGGATGTTTATCAATACCCTGCCAGTACGGATATCTCTTGCTGAACACAGCGTGTTGGAAGTGGTGCAGAACACCTATCGTGACCTGACAACACTGCTGGAGCATGAGCAGGCCCCGCTGGCATTAGCCCAACGTTGCAGTGGTGTGACACCACCGATGCCATTGTTCAGCGCCCTGCTTAATTATCGCCATAGCCAGCCGGGTGTGGATGATACAGTCTGGGATGGTATGCGCATGTTAATGGCAGAAGAGCGTAATAACTATCCGCTGACTTTCTCGGTGGATGATTTGGGGGAAGGTTTTAATTTAGTGGCCCAAGCTATTACAGGTATCGACGCCACCCGATTGGTGAACTACTTAGCTACAGCTATCAGCGGTCTGGTTGAAGCACTGGCAACTGAACCCCAGCGACCAATTTTGAGTCTACCAATCTTGCCTGCTACTGAACGCCAGCAGCTATTGGTGGACTTCAATGCCACCGAGGCTGACTTCCCAAGAGAGTCCCTGCTCCATGAGTTATTTGAACAACAAGCAGCACGCACGTCGGACGCTACTGCCGTAGTCTTTGAAGGGCAATCCCTAAGCTATGGTGAGCTCAACCGACGTGCCAACCAGTTGGCCCATTATTTGATCACACTCGGTGTGCAACCGGACGATCGGATAGCCATCTGCGTTCAGCGCAGTGTGGGAATGATAGTGGGGTTACTGGGTATCCTCAAGGCAGGTGCAGCTTATGTACCGCTTGATCCGGCCTATCCAGCCGAACGACTGGCGTATATGCTTGATGATGCCTCTCCTGTGGCATTGCTGACCCAGACTACCCTGATGGAAACACTGGACAGCAATTTGCCCACCGTATTGCTTGATGCACCTCTATACAGTGCTTGTGCAGAAAACAGTGCTTGTACAGAAAGTAATCCTGATGCTCAGACATTAGGTTTGGCCCCCCATAATCTGGCCTATGTGATTTACACTTCAGGTTCAACGGGGCAACCAAAAGGAGTTATGGTTGAGCACGGTAATGTTGTGAATTTCCTGTGTGCGATGAGCAAGGAACCCGGTATTACGGAAGAGGATATTTTACTGAGTGTAACCTCTCTCTCCTTCGACATTTCCATTTTGGAGCTATTCCTGCCGTTATTGACAGGAGCACGTATCGTACTGGCGACTCAAGCGCAGGCAGCAGATGCACAACAATTGGCCGCCTTGATTATTCGTCATAATGTCTCACTCATGCAGGCAACTCCCTCAACGTGGCGTATGTTGTTGCAACTACCGGATTTCACACTGCCAGCTAAGTTTAAAGTGTTGTGCGGTGGAGAAGCGTTGCCGGAAACACTGGCAACGCAGTTGCTGCAACAGGTTCCTGCGCTCTGGAATTTATATGGACCAACGGAAACGACAGTTTGGTCCACGTTAAACAACCTGACCCGAATGTCGTCTTCCATCGGTCAGCCTATTGCCAATACCCGGATCTATATTCTGGATAAACAAGGTCAACCAGCCCCTCTCGGTGTTGCCGGTGAGATCTATATTAGTGGTGCTGGTGTTGCTCGCGGTTATCTGAACCGTCCAGCTCTGACAGCAGAACGTTTCATGCCTGATCCATTCTCATCAGTCACGGGTTCTCGAATGTATAAAACCGGCGATCTCGGTCGCTGGTTACCAGATGGCAGCATTGAATATCTGGGCCGCAATGACTTTCAAGTCAAACTGCGCGGTTTCCGCATTGAACTTGGCGAGATCGAAGCACGTCTTTCACAGTGCACAGGGGTACGCGAAGCGGTTGTTATCGCTCGTGAAGATAGCCCGGACGATACCCGCCTTGTGGCTTATCTCCTCCCTCAGCCTGACGCTGAACTCGTGCCAACTGAACTGCGCCAACAACTCGCCCAGCATTTAGCAGAATATATGCTGCCCAGTGCCTTTGTGACGCTGGAAACTTTCCCGCTGACGCCTAATGGCAAGCTTAATCGTAAGGCGCTGCCTGCCCCTGAGCAGTCAGCCGTGGCAGTACGCGGTTATGAGGCACCTGTTGGAGAAGTGGAGCGCACTCTGGCTCAGATTTGGCAAGAACTGTTGGGATTGGAGCGTGTCGGACGTTATGACCATTTCTTTGAGATAGGCGGTCATTCGCTTATTGCTGTGCAATTAATAACGCATATACAAACTGAATTTTTAATAGACATACCCATCGTCTCAATTTTCCAATCCCCAAAATTATCAGAATTAGCAGAAGTCATTCTTTCTGCGCAAATGAGTTCTGCATGGGGAAATGGTGTTGAATCAATAAAAAGTGACCTCGATTCAATGTCGATAGAAGAGTTAATGGCGATTTTAGATGGAGATACTGATCAATGACCAAAAATAACATGAATATCGAGATGCTCAAGCGGGCCGTTTTAGAGAAAAAGCTTAAAGAGCAGTTAAAAAAACACGGAGATCGCCAATTGCATTTACCGATAAGGGAAGTGGATCGCCATAGACCTTTACCGTTGTCCTTTGCTCAACAACGGCTGTGGTTCCTCGGACAGTTCGATTCTGCTGCCAGTCTTGCCTACCATATACCTGTGGCCCTGCGGCTTTCAGGTAAACTGAACCCGCAGGCACTCACCTCGGCACTTGATAGCCTTGTCGCCCGCCAAGAGAGTCTGCGCACTCACTTTACGTTGGTTGATGGTCAGCCCTGTCAGCAGATCGCTCCCGCAGACATTGGTTTCTCACTCACCTGTTTGGACCTGCGTTCTCTAAGCGAAACCGCTCGCACCGATCGTGTTGCCGAACTTGCCGAATATGAGGCGCGTGCGCCTTTTGATTTCACTCAAGGTCCACTAATTCGTGGTCAATTGTTGCAACTTGCCGATGAGGAGCATGTGCTGTTGCTGACCCAGCACCATATTATCTCCGACGGTTGGTCCATCGGTATCATGGTTCGTGAACTCACCACGCTCTATCACGCTGCTCTCAATGGTCACAATGCCTTGTTACCTCCGTTGCCTATTCAATACGCCGACTATGCCGACTGGCAACGCAGAGAGTTGCAGGGAGACAACCTTACCAAACAGCGTGATTTCTGGTGCAACCAACTTCAGGGAGCACCGGCCTTACTTGAATTACCCACTGATCGGCCACGCCCGTCGGTACAAAGTTATGTCGGCAGTCAAGTACCTATCCACCTGAGCGCTGATATACTCGCCTCCCTCAAGGCGCTGAGTCAAAGACAGGATACGACCCTGTTTATGACTTTGCTTACTGCCTGGGCTGTCGTTCTTGCTCGCCTCAGTGGTCAGGACGATATCGTCATTGGTACTCCCGTTGCCAATCGTACACGCAGAGAATTGGAAGGTTTGATTGGCTTTTTCGCCAATACCTTGGCCTTGCGTGTCCAACCCAGCCAATGCAATACCCTATCTGAATTGCTTAGACAGGTTCGTGAACGGACGATTGCAGCTTATGCGCATCAGGATCTGCCTTTCGAGCAGGTGGTGGAAGCATTACAACCTGCTCGCAGTCTGAGTTACAACCCCATCTTCCAGGTCATGTTGGCGCTGAACAACGTCCCAGAGAAGGAAATGAAGCTGCCTGATCTGGAGGTTTCACTCATTGAGCAACCACAACGCAGTGCCCAATTTGACCTGTCACTGTCACTTGTCGAAACCACTTCTGGCTTGGTTGGGAAACTGGAATATGCGACTGACTTGTTCGATCAGGATACCGTCATTCGTATAGCGGGTTACCTTGAGAACGTACTGACAGCAATGATTGCAGATGTGAAGCAGGCTATTTCGTCGTTGCCGATGATGTCCGCGACGGAATGCCGACAGGTACTGGTGAATTTTAATGCGCCGCAGACCGACTTTCCACAGGAAGCCTTGATCCATGAATTGTTTGAACAACAGGTTGCACTGACGCCTGACGCCATTGCCGTGGTGTTTGAAGGGAAGAGCCTCAGCTACGGTGAACTGAACCGCCGCGCCAATCAACTGGCTCACCATTTGCTTGCCATGGGTGTCCAACCTAATGATCGCGTCGCTATCTGCGTTGAGCGCAGTTTGGAAATGATTGTCGGCCTACTGGGTATTCTCAAAACTGGTGCAGCTTATCTGCCGCTCGATCCGGCTTATCCGGCTGAACGGCTGACCTATATGCTTAACGATGCCGCTCCTGTGGCCTTGCTAACCCAGACTACCCAAGTGGAAATCTTAGGCAGCCAACTGCCCACTGTGGTGCTTGATGCCAATTCCTCATCCGTCTTTGACAAAGAACTGGATAGCAACCCAGACTGCCGCGCACAGGGGGTGACTTCTCGCCATTTAGCCTATGTTATCTACACCTCCGGTTCCACTGGTCAGCCCAAAGGGGTCATGGTTGAACACGCAAATGTCATTCGCCTGTTAGCCGCAACACAAAACGATTTCCGGTTTGACCGCAATGATGTCTGGACCTTGTTCCACTCATTTGCTTTTGATTTCTCGGTGTGGGAGATATGGGGCGCTCTGTCTTACGGTGGCAAGCTGGTTATTGTTCCGGCGGCCTGTGCCCGCTCACCACAGGAATTCTATGCGCTGTTGTGCCATGAGAGTGTGACCGTGCTGAACCAGACACCCAGCGCTTTCCGCCAGCTTATCTCTGCTCAGGATGATACGGTACATTCCCTGCGCTGCATTATCTTCGGTGGTGAAGCGCTGGAATTGCCGATGCTGGTGCACTGGATTGCTAATAACCCACTTCAGCAGACCCGTCTGGTGAATATGTACGGCATCACCGAAATCACCGTCCATGCCACTTATCGGGAACTGACCGAGGAGGATATTACCGAAGGACGTGGCAGCCTGATTGGCCAGCCATTACCCGATCTGCGCGCTTACCTCCTCGATCATCACGCTCAGCCAGTCCCGATTGGCGTAACGGGTGAGCTGTATATCGGTGGGGCTGGTGTTGCCCGTGGTTATCTTAACCGCCCTGAACTCACTGCGGAACGCTTTATAGTTGACCCGTTCTCTAATACGCCTGATGCACGATTGTATAAAACGGGTGACCTTGGTCGCTGGTTGCCGGATGGCAGTATCGAATACCTCGGTCGCAATGACTTTCAGGTCAAGCTGCGTGGCTTCCGCATTGAACTGGGGGAAATTGAAGCGCGTCTGGTTCAATGTGCAGGCGTGCGGGAAGCGGTTGTTATCGCCCGTGAAGACATTCCGGGTGATACCCGTCTGGTGGCCTATCTACGCCCCCAGCCCGGTGTTGAACTGGTGCCAGTCGAACTGCGTCAGCAACTTGCTCCACATCTGGCCGAGTATATGCTTCCCAGTGCCTTTGTGATGCTGGAGATTTTCCCGCTTACTCCTAACGGCAAGCTTGACCGTAAAGCATTGCCGGCCCCTGACCGTTCGTCAGTAGTCACACGTGACTATGTGGCACCGATAGGAGAGCGGGAAACAACACTGGCGCAAATTTGGCAAGACCTGTTAGGGTTGGAACGCGTTAGTCGTCATGACCATTTCTTCGAACTCGGCGGTCACTCACTGCTGGTTGTCAATGTGATCGAGCGATTGCGCCACGTTGGCTGGGAGCTGGACGTCCGCACGGTATTCACTGCCCCCGTTCTGGCCGATCTGGCTCAGGCTATGCAGACGTATCAAGGAGAGCCAGCCTTCATTGTGCCGCCTAACCGTATTCCTGAAGGCTGCACGGCATTGACTCCCGACATGCTGCCATTGGTAGCGCTGTCACAGACCGAAATTGACACCATCATCAATGCAGTTCCTGGCGGAGTCGCCAATGTGCAGGATATTTATCCGCTTGCCCCATTGCAGGAAGGTATCCTGTTCCACCATCTGCTGGAACCGGCCAAAGATCCATACATTATTTCGTCACTATTAAGTATTGAAAATCAGACAGACCTTGAAGTCTTTACAGCGGCATTACAAGCAGTCATCGACCGGCATGATATCCTGCGCACCGCTATTCACTGGAATGAACTGTCTCAACCCGTTCAGGTCGTGCATCGGCACGCCCCCTTGTCTGTTCATTACCTGACAGTTGAGGATGGCAGTGACGTGGTTGCCAGTCTGCAAGCGCGTATGACGTTGTCACATTCGTCCATGGATTTATCCCAGGCGCCATTGATACATTTACAAATCGCGGCTGACCCAGGCTCATCCAAGTTATATGTATTGCTTCAATTCCATCACATCATTGACGATAACCTCTCATTGCGGAACTTTCTCACAGAAACGGCCGCTTTTTTAACGGGGAAAGGGGGCGATTTACCGCCATCGGTTCCTTACCGGAACTTTGTTGCTTATACACGCCAGAAAGACAACATTCAGGCAGCGGAAACCTTTTTCCGGGAATATCTGGCGGACTTTGATGAAGTGACAGCACCTTTTGGCCTGATTAATGTTCAGGAAGGGGGCGAGCATATTACAGAAGCCCGTCAGTGCCTTACTGCCACATTCTCACGTACGATCCGTGAAACAGCCCGCAGGCTGGGCACCAGCCCCGCGGCTTTGTTCCATGCTGGCTGGGCACTGGTTGTCGCCCGTACCAGCGGCTGTGACGATGTCGTATTCGGAACCACCTTGTCAGGCCGTATGTCGGGCATGGCAGGGAGTCCGAGCGCACTGGGAATGTTCATCAATACCCTGCCTGTCAGACTGAAACTGAATGGGATCAGTGTTGAGGAACTTGTCAGAACAGCGAATGACACATGTGCCAATTTACTGCGTTATGAACAGACCCCATTGTCTCTTGTGCAGCGCTATAGTGGGTTCGGTAATATGCCGTTGTTCAGTTCTCTGTTAAATTGCCGGCATATGAGTGACATAAACGCCGACTCGCCTAATTTGGAGCAATTTGGTGTGACAAGTCTGGGTGGACGCGAACGCACTAACTATCCGGTGGGGATTTCGATTGACGATGATGGTGACTCTTTTGTGTTATCAGCCCAAACCATTAACACTGTCGATCCGGTCAGGGTGAATGCCTATTTGGTCAGCGCGCTGGAACAATTGATATTGTTATTAGCCGACACACCAAATACTCCAGTCCTGAGTGTGGATATCCTGCCCGCCTCAGAACGTCAGCAGTTACTGGTGGGTTTTAATGCCACTGAGAAGAACGCCCCACAGACAGCTCTCATTCATGAATTGTTCGAGCAACAAGCGGCCTGTACCCCTGACGCTACGGCTGTGGTGTTTGAAAAGCGCACCCTCAGCTACGTTGAACTAAACCATCGTGCCAACCAGTTGGCGCACCATTTGCTTGCGCTGGGCGTCCAACCTGATGACCGAGTCGCTATTTGTGTTGAACGTAGCCCGGAAATGATAGTGGGATTACTGGGTATCCTCAAAGCCGGTGCGGCCTATGTGCCGCTCGATCCCGCCTATCCGGCCGAACGGCTGACCTATATGCTGGATGATGCGACGCCAGTGGTATTGCTTACCCAGACTTCACTGGTTCAAACACTGAGTGGCGACAGGCCTACCGTGCTGCTTGATGCTCCGGTCTTCGATGCCTGCGCAACAAGTAATCCTGATGCCCGTGCTCTGGGACTGGCTTCACACCATCTGGCGTATGTTATCTACACCTCTGGCTCCACCGGTCAGCCTAAAGGGGTGATGGTTGAACATCGTGGTCTGTACAATCTGATTCAGGCACAGATTGAAGCATTCCATATCACAACTAACACCCGACTATTGCAATTTGCTTCTTTCAGTTTTGATGCCTGCATCTCCGAAATTGCGACCACACTGTGTCAAGGTGCCTGCCTTGTTCTGGCATCTCGTGAAGCTCTGTTACCTGGTGAGTCTCTGATTAATACACTGAAAACTCAGGCGATCACTCATGTAACCCTGCCACCCGTTGCAGCCAGTACCTTAAGGCCTGATGCTGAACTGCCTGACCTGACCATCCTGGTTCTGGCCGGTGAAATTTGTCCACCATCGTTGGTTAAGCGCTGGGCAACAGGACGGCGCATCATCAATGCTTATGGACCGACAGAAGGTACTGTCTGTGCAACCTTCTACCCGTGCGATGCCCAAGATGAGAGAGTGCCACCAATAGGCCGGCCTATCGCCAATACGCAAATTTATATTCTGGATACCCAAGGTCAGCCAGTACCTCTCGGCGTGGCTGGAGAGATTCATATCGGTGGTGTTGGTGTCGCCCGTGGTTATCTGAACCGTCCAGAACTGACGGCGGAGCGATTTATTCCTGATCCATTCTCAGCCGTGTCAGGGGCTCGTCTGTATAAAACGGGTGACATCGGCCGCTGGCTACCGGATGGCAACATTGAATATCTCGGCCGTAACGACTTTCAGGTCAAACTGCGCGGTTTCCGTATCGAACTGGGTGAAATCGAAGCGCGCCTCACGCAGTGCCCGGGGGTACGTGAAGCCATTGTTATAGCTCGTGAGGATACGCCTGACGATAAGCGCTTAGTGGCCTATATGTTGGCTCAACCTGATATTGAGCTGGTGCCAGCCGAATTGCGTCAACAACTTGCCCAACATCTGGCCGAATATATGTTGCCTGGTGCTTTTGTGACACTGGAAACTTTCCCGCTTACCCCTAACGGTAAACTCGATCGCAAGGCATTGCCTGCACCAGAGAAGTCTGCCGTAGCAACACGAGGCTATGAGGCTCCTAAGGGAGAGCTGGAAATTGCACTAGCACAAATTTGGCAAGACCTGTTGGGACTGGAGCGCATTGGCCGTTATGACCATTTCTTCGAGCTTGGCGGTCATTCATTGATGGTTGTCAGCCTGATTGAACGACTGCGTCGACAGGGACAGGCACTTGATGCCCGTGCTGTCTTCTCAGCGCCGATTCTCTCCGATATGGCGCAGATTATTCAGACATATCAGGGTGAATCTGTCTTTACTGTGCCACCTAACCGTATTCCTGAAGGGTGTACTGAACTTACTCCTGATCTACTGCCATTGGTGGCACTGTCTCAAACAGAAATCGACACTATCGTTAAAACTGTGGCAGGCGGAGTCGCTAATGTGCAGGATATTTATCCTCTTTCACCACTACAGGAAGGTATTTTGTTCCATCATCGGCTACAAGAACAAGGTGATTCTTATCTGTTAAACAGTCTGATTGCCTTTGATAGCCGTGAACGTCTCGACGCTTTCCTTGATGCCCTGCAACAAATCATTGACCGTCACGATATCCTACGCACGGCTGTCTGCTGGCAAGGACTGGCGCAGCCCGTACAGGTAGTCTGGCGTCAAGCACCGATGTCGGTAACTAATTTTGTACCGGCTTCCACAGATAATGTGCAGGCTCAATTACAGGCACACACTGATCCACGCCACCGTCGGCTCGATCTGAGTCAGGCACCATTGCTTACCGCCGATATTGCCCACGATCCGGTTAATAATGATGAATGGCTATTGGCCTTGGGTTTCCACCATCTGGTTGGTGATCATATGACCTTAGAGCTTATCATCAATGAGATTTCCCTGTTATTACAGGGGCAAACAGACGCTCTGCCAGCGCCATTGCCTTATCGTAACTTTATTGCCCAGAACCTGAGCGTACCCGTGTCGGTACATGAGGATTACTTCCGTGCCCAACTTGCCGATGTCGATGCACCAACCGCCCCATTCGGGCTGCTTAATGCGCAAAGTGACGGTGGGGATATCACAGAAGCCCGTTTACCTCTGGATCACACTCTGGCACAAGCGATCCGTGATCAGGCCCGCCATCTGGGAATTAGCCCTGGTGTGCTGTTTCATGTCGCCTGGGCTCAAGTGTTGGCACAGACCAGTGGCCGTGATGATGTGATTTTCGGTTCCGTACTGCTGGGTCGCCTACACGGTACGGCCGGAGCTGATCGGGTCATGGGGATGTTTATCAATACCCTGCCAGTGCGGGTATCTCTTGCCAATCGCAGTGTGCTGGAAGTGGTACAATCCACTTTCCGTGACCTGACGATACTACTGGAGCATGAACAAGCTCCCCTGACGCTAGCGCAACGCTGTAGTGGAGTGACTCCACCATTACCGTTATTCAGTACGCTGTTCAATTATCGTCATAGCCAGCCAAATTCGGCCAATATAGATTGGAACGGTATTCGCCTACTGACCGCTGAGGAGCGTACCAACTATCCACTCACTCTCTCGGTAGATGATTTAGGGGAAGGCTTCAACTTAGTCGCTCAAACCATTACAGGGATCGAGCCTGTACGGATAGCAAACTATTTGGCTACCGCCCTCAGCAGCCTGATTAAAGCGCTGGTAACTGAACCTCAGCGCTCTATTCTGAGTCTGCCAGTGCTGCCTTCTGCTGAACGTCAACAACTGTTGGTGGATTTCAATGCGACGCAGGCGGATTTCCCACAAGAAACATTGATCCACGAGCTGTTTGAGCAACAAGTGGAACGCACGCCTGAGACCACCGCGGTGGAATTTGAAGGGCAATCCCTCAGCTACCGCGAACTCAACCGCCGTGCCAA
>NZ_CAWMEB010000008.1:0-1166 GCF_963866145.1 Xenorhabdus sp. NBAII XenSa04 | reverse complement strand
ATTGGTTTATTAATGATGATCTTCTTTATATCAAACCAAAAATTACATTTTTGCAAGATAATCATCTTAAAAAAAAGATAAAGAAGTATATTATTACAAAGACCTGAATTCAAGATCCTCTATGATCTTCACCAGTAACCACTTTAATACAATCATTAATATCAAATTTTAGTTGGAATAATCGACGATATAGTAAATATATTCTACAGTAATAATGAATCTAGTAGGCTCTACTTAATTTTTTAAATGAAAATCAGGTTATTTAGGGATTCCTCTTATGAAGATATACAGACATTCAGTATTCCCAATAACTCTTAGAGTGGCTTTATTTTTCTTTCCTGGAATAAGCGTTGATGCAATCGCGGATTCATCATGCGGTTCGTCGAATACAAATACCACTATCTCTCAAAATGAGACAACCTCTTGTAATCTCTCATCAGGCGAAAATCTTACTATCAAGAAGGACGTATCAATTGATGTTCCTCAAGGGAATGACGTCAACGATATCTACGATCTGAAATACAGTGCGGTCAATATCGGTACTAACCATATTCTGGAAAAAAAAATTTCCATTACTAGCATTGAAAATAATGGTTTTTTGCAGGGAACCAGTGGGGTCACGGTAACTGCCAATGGTTCTGTTGGGCGGTTGCTTAATAATGGAACCATAAGTGGAGTGAGCGGTGCTGTATGGGTTTCTGGTCGAATAAATACGCTGGATAATTATGGCTCAATCACAGCTAATAATAATCCTAATTCATTTAATGCAATAATGATCAAAGAAGCGATTGGCTCCAATAATGGTCCATATGGATACGTAGATACCCTCCTAAATCGCGGATCGATTGATGGAATAACTGTTATAGCTTCAACACTTAAGACTCTTGATAATAGTGGCATATTGACATCTCTGAAGGATAATATCAGCTCTAATCTCGCAACATTTGTTATTGATGCTGGCAGTAATGTCGATACTTTCAATAATGATGGAACAGTGAATGGCCCCAAGCATGGTGTTCTGGTTCAAAATAGAGGACGGCTCGGAAACCTCAATAATCGCTCTGGAAGTAAAGGGATCACGGCTGAGCAGGACGCAATTCAGGTCGCCGGGCAAGGAGAGGCGCTACTGGATGATTCCAACATGAGGCCGTCCAGGATAAAACAGA
>NZ_CAWMEB010000007.1:0-19401 GCF_963866145.1 Xenorhabdus sp. NBAII XenSa04 | reverse complement strand
TATTTTGAAAGCTTATTTATCCTTACTTTTCCCTAACAATAAAAATTAATCACGGCTTTTTAAAAAAATAAAAAGCAAATATTGTGATGTGTTCGACAAATATACAAACAAACCGTTTGATATTTTTGTTATCGATTTGTAGATTTACAGTTGCATTTAATGATTCGCTTTTATGATTAAACTTAAAAAATAAGAATCATATTCGGAGCATATATGACAACTGATCAACTCCAGGCGCACTTTGACACCAAGATCGAAGCCGATCTTTCCATTGAAGCTAAGGACTGGATGCCCGATGCCTATCGCCAAAACCTGATACGTCAGATCGGTCAACACGCACACTCGGAAGTTGTCGGTATGTTGCCAGAAGCCAACTGGCTCACTCGGGCCCCCACACTGCGCCGTAAGGCCGTGTTATTGGCAAAAGTACAGGATGAAGCAGGACACGGGCTTTACCTCTACAGTGCCGCAGAAACACTTGGCTGCTCTCGTCAGGACATTTACCAGAAGCTACTGGATGGCAAGATGAAATATTCATCAATCTTCAACTATCCCACCTTAAACTGGGCAGATGTCGGCGTCATTGGCTGGCTGGTGGATGGTGCTGCAATTGTTAATCAAGTCGCCCTGTGCCGGGCATCTTACGGCCCTTATGCCCGTGCTATGGTCAAGATCTGCAAAGAAGAGAGTTTCCACCAGCGACAGGGATATGAGGCGGTTATGGCATTAGCAAAAGGTAATGAAGCTCAGCGGGCCATGCTGCAAGATGCCATCAATCGATTCTGGTGGCCGACTCTGATGATGTTCGGCCCCAATGACAGTGATTCCCCCAACAGTGCCCAAAGCATAGCCTGGAAAATCAAACGGTTCAGTAATGATGAACTGCGACAGAAATTTATCGATAACACTGTCCCTCAATTGGAAGCATTAGGCATGACTGCTCCTGATCCAGAGTTGACCTGGGATGAGACCATTGGCCATTACCGTTTTGGTGAAATCAATTGGGATGAATTCTATCAAGTGCTCAAAGGGCGGGGCATATGCAATCATGAACGTCTGGAAGCCAAACGCCGTGCTTGGGAAAACGGGAGTTGGGTACGTGAAGCGGCTTCTGTTCATGCCAAAAAACAGGCTGCTTAATCCGTTGCGTTATTAGTACAAATTCGGAAAAGGAGACAAAACATGAACGATACCGATTGGCCGCTGTATGAAGTCTTTATCCGCAGCAAGCAGGGGCTGACTCACCGTCATGTCGGCAGCCTCCACGCAGCAGACGATCAAATGGCACTGGAAAATGCACGTGATGCCTATACCCGACGCAACGAAGGTTGCTCTATCTGGGTAGTGAAATCCATGTATCTGGTTGCATCACAACCAGAAGATCGTGGCGCTTTTTTCGAGCCTTCAGAAGACAAGATCTACCGTCATCCGACTTTCTACACGATCCCTGATGGCATTAAGAATATGTAGAGGTGAGACATGAATACATCTCGTATTGTTTCACCCAACGAGACGCTTTTTAACGATAACCTTGCTAACTACGTACTGCGTCTGGGAGACAGCCCGCTGATTCTGGCGCAACGCTTGTGCGAATGGTGTGGTCATGCACCAGAGCTGGAGATTGACTTAGCGCTGTCCAATATTGGTCTCGATTTACTGGGGCAAGCACGTCATTTTCTCGGTTATGCCGCCATGCTTTACGAGACAAATCACGGGACAAATGTTGATGAAGATAAACTGGCTTTTGGTCGTGAAGAACGAGAATTTCGCAATCTTTTGTTGGTAGAACAACCAAATGGTGGCTTTAACGATACGTTAGCACGCCAGTTTTTCATTGATGCCTATCACGTCTTACTTTATCAGGCATTAGGGCAGAGTCAGGATCCTCAGTTAGCAGCCATCAGTAATAAGTCATTAAAAGAAGTGAAATATCACCTGCGTTTTAGCCGTGGCTGGATGATCCGTCTGGGGGATGGCACAGAACAAAGCCACGAAAAAATGCAAAACTCTGTCAATCAATTGTGGCGCTTTACCGGCGAACTATTCCATTGTGATGAAGTGGAACAACAACTTGCTGAAATTGGAATTGCCATTGATCCCCGCACACTCTATGAGCCATGGCAACAAATCGTCAAAGAGACCTTTGCGCAAGCCACGTTAGACATACCACAGGAAATACCTTATCGACAGGGTGGAAAACAAGGGCAACATACAGAACATTTGGGTTACATACTGGCAGAAATGCAATTTTTGCAACGGACTTACCCAGACTGTAACTGGTGACTGAGGCTGATAACCAAATCCGATAACTAAGCCCGATAAGATCAGGAGGAAATGATGGAACAGCAATTCAAAACATTGCAGCAGCCGGAAGTCCATCAGATCTGGCAGTGTTTACATCAGATTGCCGATCCAGAATTGCCAACACTATCCATTACCGATCTCGGTATGGTACGGGCCGTTCTGCCTTTCCACACTGAACAAGCCGGTCAAACAGGCTGGCAGGTGATATTCACTCCGACTTATTCAGGCTGCCCGGCGACAGAATTTCTGGTCAATGAAATCCACACAACACTGACTCAGGCAGGGTTCTCGCCAGTGCATGTCGATGTGAGTCTGAGTCCGGCATGGACAACTGACTGGATGAATGCAGATGCCAGACAACGTTTACGTGAATCCGGTATCGCACCGCCGCAAGGTTCAGCCTGTGAGAAACCGGCAGACAGAGAATCCATCATCTGCCCTCGTTGTAGCAGTCATGAAACGGAAAAAATCAGTGAATTCGGCTCCACTGCCTGTAAAGCGCTTTATCGCTGCCGGCAATGCCTGGAACCCTTCGATTATTTCAAATGTATTTAATTTTAAATGTCTTTAACAAGGGAGCAGCAGATGACTATTCTTCATCGTCCCGGTTCTCAACAAAAACAGCGCCAACAGGAACAATTTTACCGGACGCAACGCCAGCAGACACCGTTTCAGCGAACGCAATTTCATCACTTACGTATTGTCGCTATCGAGCATGAGACCCCTGATTCCGTTGCCGTCACGCTGCATGTACCCGATGAATTAAGAGAATTCTTTCACTATCAGCCCGGCCAGCATCTGACACTCAAAGCAAAGGTGGATGGAGAAGAGCTGCGCCGCTGTTATTCCATCTGTAGTTCACCACTGGATAGTTCGCCACTGGATAATGTATTGCAAATCGGCGTCAAGGCCGTTTATCAGGGGCGCTTTTCCACCTTTATCAACCAACAATTGAAAGTTGGCGATGAATTAGAAGTCATGCAGCCACAAGGTCATTTTGGCCATCTTCCTGATACTGATACGCGGGGAAATTATCTGGCTATTGCGGCGGGTTCCGGTATTACCCCGATTCTATCGATTATCAAAAGCACACTGGCCCTGGAGCCAGAAAGTTTTTTTACTCTGATTTATGGTAATCGTACCAGTCGCTCCGTGATGTTCAAAGAAGCGTTGTCTGATCTCAAAAACCGCTATCTACAACGTTTTCAGATAATATACCTGTTCAGTCAGGAAACTACCGACAGCCCGCTGTTCAACGGTCGTATCAATACAGAAAGCCTCTTACGTATTGGCAAAACCCTGCTCACTTTTGCTCAGTTTGACCATGCCTTTCTTTGTGGACCTGAAGCTATGCTGGATGATGCCAAAATAGCACTTGAGCAGGCTGGCATGCCGTCTGAACACATTCATAGTGAACGTTTCAACACAGGGAATCGTCCCCTTTACTCCACTTCCCGTCCAGACAATCTGATCGAACGCAATGAAACCCGTGTCGAAATTCATCTGGATGGTCGCATCTTGAATATTGTCATGAACGCTGAGGATAACAGCATTCTTGATGCAGCTCTGCGTCAGGGAGCCGATTTACCCTATGCCTGTAAAGGCGGGGTTTGCGCCACCTGTAAATGCCGGCTTAAATCCGGTGAAGTGAATATGGGAGTGAACTACAGCCTGGAACCGGATCAACTGGCTTCCGGCTATATTTTAAGCTGTCAGTCGTGGCCACAAGGCGACGGTGTCGTTGTTGATTTTGACGTCTAAGATTTCTCATCACTAAGAAATTTTCAAGCAAAAATGGTCATAAATCAGGAGCTATCATGAACCAAGAATGGATTTTATGTCAGCAGCAACAGCGGGTACGCACACTGACTCTCAACCGTCCAGAAATGCGCAATGCTCTCAGCAATGACTGTCTGGAACAACTTGTACAGCATCTGGAGCAGGCGGATACCAATGCCGACACCGGCGCTATCATCATTACCGGTTCACAGCGCTGTTTCGCCGCGGGTGCCGATCTCAAAGAACTACAGCAACAGACCGTTGCTACCGCAATAATCGATCGTCGTCCTCAACTCTGGCAACGCCTGAACAATATCAGCAAACCGATAATAGCTGCTGTTAACGGCTATGCGCTCGGCGCAGGTTGTGAACTTGCACTGGCCTGTGATCTGGTGATCTGCGGTGAAAGTGCCCGCTTCGGCCTGCCGGAAATCACTCTGGGATTAATGCCGGGCGCAGGAGGTACACAGAGACTGATTCGCAGTGTTGGCAAAGCCCTTGCCAGCCAGATGATATTAACAGGTGAAGCTATTGATGCTCATCAGGCACTGCAAGCGGGGTTAGTGAGTGAAGTCTGTATCGAAAACCTGACGTTGAAGCGTGCACAACAGATAGCAAACCGCATCAGTGAATTTTCGCCGCTGGCATTGCGGGCGGCTAAGGCTGCGCTCAGGACTGCACACGAAACCGGCCTGTCACAAGGGCTGTCTGCCGAGCGCCAATACTTTATTGCTTTGGCAGGTACAGCCGACCGTCAGGAAGGCATTTCGGCCTTCCTTGAAAAACGTAAACCGACCTTTAAAGGATACTAGTAGATGGAAAATGAAAATATACCCACGATCCTCACTGAAATTAAAGCAGGCGTCCTTAGCATTAAACTCAACCGTCCCAAATGTATAAACAGTTTTAACGAGGAAATGCACCGGCAGCTAAGTGAGGCGCTAAAGATCGCTGAACAGGATGAATCAGTGCGCTGTGTACTGCTCTCAGGAGCCGGACGTGGATTTTGTGCGGGGCAAGATCTAAACGATCGCAACGCTGTTATCAATGTAGATGGCGCTCCTGATCTCGGTTATTCCATTGAAACTTTCTACAATCCGTTGATCCGTCGACTGACGTCCCTACCCAAGCCAGTGGTCTGTGCTGTGCATGGTGTCGCCGCAGGAGCCGGTCTCTCTATCGCTTTGGCCTGTGACATTGTGATCGCAGCCCGCGACACCAGCTTTATTCAGGCGTTCTGTCGTATTGGTCTGACACCGGATGCGGGCGGTAGCTGGTTCCTGCCCCATCATATTGGTCATGCCCGTGCTATGGGAATGGCTTTGTTAGGAGACAAAATCACCGCTGAACAGGCACTGGAATGGGGAATGATCTGGCAAGTTTTCGAGCCTAATGAGTTAGAGGAGAAAGCCTGGGAAATTGCGCAGCGTCTGGCAACCCAACCCACCTTCTCTCTCGCGTGTATTAAGAAATCCACTTACGCGGCGGCAAGCAATACGTTAGATGAACAACTTGATCTCGAGCGCGATCTACAGCGCCAGTGCGGACACACTGAAGACTTCCAGGAAGGCGTTAACGCATTCATAGAAAAACGCGAACCACAATTCAAAGGGAAATAATCATGAACATGCCCATACATCATCGTTCAATATCTAATCATTCAATGCTCAATGAATCAACACTGAACGGCCCAATCGCTGTGATTGGTGCAGGCACGATGGGTATCGGCATTGCTCAGGTAGCAGCTCAGGCAGGACATACTGTCCTGCTATTTGATGTAAACAGTGAAACTGCACAACGTGCGCTGAATACGCTCCACACCCGCCTGCATCAACGTGTCAAAGCAGGCAAGGCAGATGCAAGCAAAACTCAGGAACTGTTGCAACGTATCACGCTGGTAGATTCATTACATTCACTGGTATCAAGCGCGCTGGTCATTGAAGCGATTATCGAAAAGTTGGCCGCGAAGCAGGATCTATTCCGTCAACTGGAAACCCTTTGTTCAGCACAAACCCTTTTTGCCAGTAACACCTCATCGCTGTCGATTACTGCCATTGCCCGCGTACTGGAAGCGCCTCAGCGTATGGCAGGGCTGCATTTTTTTAATCCTGCCCCATTGATGAAACTGGTAGAAATCGTGCAAGGGTTGGAAACGTCCCCACAGACAATGGCAACTCTTAAACGCCTCGTGATCGGCTGGCAAAAACAGCCTGTCATTTGTCGTTCTACACCCGGTTTTATCGTCAACCGTATCGCACGCCCTTTTTATGCGGAAGCCCTGCGTGCACTGGAAGAACAAATTGCTTCCCCCGCAACACTGGATGCGGTTATGAAAGACTCCGGCGGCTTTGCAATGGGGCCATTGCAGCTTACCGATTTAATTGGACATGATGTTAATTACGCCGTGACCGAATCCCTGTTCGATGCTTTCTACGGTGATACACGTTTTCAGCCATCACTACGACAAAAAGAACTGGTAGAAGCTAATCATCTGGGGCGTAAAAGTGGCCGGGGATTTTATGTTTATGCGGGCAAGGATTATGCTGACAAAACGCAACAACAATTTATTCCCACCATTACGGAGATAATTACAGAGACATCGCCGACAGCACTAATACCATCTGAACAAATTAAAATAATCGGTAATTGGTCTGCCTTGCCGCACTTTACCACGCTGTTACAGCAACACGGATTATTACACCCCAATAAAATTGCTGCTGAAAAAAGCGAAAATATTCAGCTACCATCACCAGTATTACAGATTGACGACGTTATATTTATGCTGGCAACAGGGAAAACCAGTTCACAACTTACTGATGAAATTGGGATGCCGGTAGTGCAGTTTGATCTATCAGCCAACCATCAGACCGCACCGATAATGACGATCAGTGCAGCCTGCCAGAATACCCAGCAACAGACCGCAAAAGTGATCAACTTTCTATACGCCCTCGGCAAACAAGTGATTTTACTGCCGGATTATCCGGCTCTGCTGACCATGCGTACTGTAGCGATGCTGTGCAACGAAGCATTGGATGCCCTTAATAAAGGTATCGCCAACGCCGAAGATATCGATCTGGCAATGTGTTATGGCGTGAATTATCCCATTGGCCCTTTAACATGGGGTAACCAGCTTGGCTGGCAGCACATTCTCAGTACGTTAGAAAACTTACAACACTTCTACGGCGAACCCCGTTACCGTCCGTCTCCTTTGCTGCGCCAACTGGCTGCGGGTTATGTCTCACTGCCACATATCTCACCGCAACACCCGTCGTCTACACAGCAACATGAACATCAATTTAAGAAGAAAAATCATGCCTGATAAAACCAACAACTCTCCTAAACAACTTGCCCGGCACTCCATTGAAGCTATGTATACCAGAGATGCTTGCGCCAACCATATGGGCATACACATCGACTATATCGATATCGGGATCGCTCAATTAAGCATGACCGTTGAGCCTACTATGCTCAACGGTCATAAAACCTGTCATGGCGGCATCATATTCACTCTGGCTGACACGGCTTTCGCCTACGCCTGTAACAGTGAAGGACTTGCTGCTGTGGCTTCAGGATGCAGTATAGATTTCATTCATCCGGTCTTTAACGGTGACCAACTCACAGCTATCGCTTCGGTGCAACATCAGGGAAAAACGTCTGGATTGTATGATGTTAAAGTGACCAATCAGAATGGCAAAACAGTAGCCTTCTTCCGTGGTCACGCTCATCGCCTTGGTCACTCAGTTTTAGAAGAGCCTTCAAAAGCTCCCCCTTCTCAATCCTCTCTACCTAAAGATCATCGGAGAGAAAAATCATGAATCATGCATTTATTTGTGATGGAGTACGCACCCCTATCGGGCGTTATGGTGGAGCCCTTGCCAGTCTACGGGCGGATGATCTGGCCGCTCTGCCATTACAAGCATTGATAGCACGTTATCCCACATTAGATTGGCAAGGGTTAGATGGGCAAGGTATTGATGACGTCATTCTCGGCTGTGCCAATCAGGCTGGCGAAGATAACCGTAATGTCGCACGTATGGCGGTACTACTGGCTGGACTACCATATTCCGTCCCCGGAACAACTCTCAATCGATTGTGTGGTTCTGGTCTGGAGGCGTTGGCTTTTGCGGCCCGCAGTATCAAAGCTGGCGAAGCTCATCTGATACTGGCTGGTGGTGTTGAATCCATGACCCGTGCGCCATTAGTGATGGGAAAAGCAGAACATGCGTTCAGTCGTCAAGCACAGATATTCGATACCACGATTGGCTGGCGTTTCATTAATCCACGCATACAACAACAATTTGGTACGGATTCGATGCCGGAAACCGCAGAGAACGTTGCTGCCCAATTTAAAATCAGCCGGGATGCTCAGGACGCTTTCGCTCTGCGTAGCCAGCAACGTACAGCCAAAGCTCAGCAATGCGGTATTCTGGCCGAAGAGATCACTCCTGTTACCCTGCCTGGCATCCGCAAAACCGCTTTAGTTTCACAAGGCTTGGTTTCACAGGATTTATTTTCACAGGATGAACATCCCCGGTCTGACACAACATTCGAGCAGTTGCAAAAGCTCAAAACCCCATTCCGTGTTGACGGCACAGTCACTGCTGGCAATGCCTCCGGCGTTAATGACGGGGCAGCCGCTCTGATCATCGCTTCAGAAACAGCAGTTCAACAACATGGTCTGACCCCACGGGCACGTATTGTCGCAACCGCCACCAGTGGCGTTGAACCGCGCATTATGGGGATAGGACCGCTGCCTGCCACTGAAAAAGTACTGGCACTTACGGGCCTGAGCCTGAGCCAAATGGATGTGATTGAACTGAATGAAGCTTTTGCAGCCCAATCACTGGCGGTCATTCGTCAATGGGGATTGCCGGATGATGCAGAGCATGTCAACCCGAATGGCGGCGCAATTGCGCTTGGGCATCCATTGGGCATGAGTGGTGCCCGCCTTGCACTGACAGCCACTCTTGAACTGGAACGGCGGGCGGGCCGTTATGCCCTATGCACCATGTGCGTTGGAGTGGGACAAGGTATCGCCATGATTATCGAGCGCATATAACTTATAAAAACAGCCTGTTACAACCAAATCAACAAAATGGCGGGAAATTATGAGCAACAACGTACAACACTTCAACTCACACGTTACTCCACACACCAATGCACATTTCGATCCTATGGAATTTGCTTCACGCGATGAAATTCAGACACGGCAATTTGAGCAAATAAAATGTACGCTGCATCACGCCTATAACAACGTACCAATGTATCAACACAAATTTGATGCCATTGGCATTCATCCCAGTGATTTCAGACAACTCGATGACATCAAGAAATTCCCTTACACCACCAAGCAGGATCTAAGGGATAACTACCCCTTTGATACCTTTGCCGTGCCAATGGAAAAAATTGTGCGTATTCATGCGTCATCCGGCACGACTGGTCATCCGACCGTCGTGGGCTATACCCAACAGGATATTGATAACTGGGCTGACTTGGTCGCCCGCAGTCTGCGTTTCGCCGGGGGAACCGCCAAAGACAAAGTACACGTTGCTTACGGTTACGGCCTGTTTACGGGGGGATTAGGTGCACATTATGGTGCTGAGCGTCTGGGGGCAGCCGTGATCCCCATGTCTGGAGGACAAACGGAAAAACAAGCACACCTGATCCGGGATTTCAAGCCTGACATCATCATGATGACACCTTCCTACTGTCTGACACTACTGGACGAGCTGGAGCGCCAAATGGGAGGCGATGCCAGACAATGTTCCCTGCGGGTTGGCATTTTCGGTGCCGAACCGTGGACGAAAGGTCTGCGCCAGGAAATAGAGACACGCATGGGCATTAAAGCACTGGATATTTACGGCTTGTCCGAAGTCATGGGGCCGGGTGTTGCGATGGAATCAGTGGAATACGCAGATGGTTCCACCATTTGGGAAGATCACTTCTATCCAGAAGTAATTGATCCGGATAACCTGAATGTCCTGCCGGACGGAGAGAATGGCGAACTGGTTTTCACAACGCTGACCAAAGAAGCCATGCCTGTGATCCGCTACCGTACCCGTGACCTGACCCGTTTATTACCGGGAACCGCCCGCAATATGCGCCGTATGGACAGGATCACCGGACGCTCCGACGATATGCTTATTATCCGCGGTATTAACGTCTTCCCCTCACAGATAGAAGAACAGATTGTACGTTTCAGAGAACTGTCACCACACTATCAATTGGAAGTAAATCGCGTGGGTAATTATGACAGCCTGTTCGTCAAGGTCGAACTGAAAGAACCTAATCAACTCAGTCTCCAACAACGCTGTGGCATTTGCCACCAACTGCATCACCACATTAAATCCATGGTCGGTATCAATACAGAAGTCAGCATCGTCAACTGCGGAGATATTCCCCGTTCAGAAGGCAAAGCGGTTCGAGTGATTGATAACCGTCGGTATGGATAATTATGCTAATGTCATGACACAGTTTCGATTCGAAAATAACAAAATATGACTCACAAACTCGATGATTTTATTCAATATGCTCTTGCTGCCCAACCGATTAGCGGAACATCGCTGATCATTTCCCTGTATGGCGATGCCCTCAGTCACCGGGGTGGTGAAGTCTGGCTAGGTAGTCTCAGCCTTCTGCTGGAGCCGATGGGATTCAGTGACCGCTTTGTGCGGACATCTGTCTTTCGTTTGCAAAAAGAGGGATGGCTGGAGGTGGAAAAAATCGGTCGTCGTAGCTATTACCGCATCACAGAACGCGGCATGAACCAATTCCGCCATGCAGAGAGTAGAATTTATCTCAGCGGACAACCTGCCTGGGATGGCAAATGGGATCTACTGCTACTGGAAGAGAGTAACAAAGAAGAACGCATCCGCCTGAAAAAAGAGTTGAGCTGGCTTGGATTTGGTCAACTCAATAGCACATTAATGGCTGCCCCTGGCAGCTCACAAAGTGATATTCCGGCCCTGCTCAGAGAACTTAACGCCAGTGACTCTGTTATCTACTTCCGGGCGGATTATCCTTATCCCCGTTCAGAACAAAGCCTGAAAGAGCGGGTATCCGCCAGTTGGTCGCTGAACCAAGTCGCTCAGCACTACCATGAATTTATCATCTCATTCCGTCCTTTGATGAAACTATTGCAAGACTGCAATCCAGACGAACTGACACCAGAACGCTGCTTCCAACTACGCCTTCTGCTTATCCACTTTTACCGCCGTGTCGTGCTGCGCGATCCACTACTACCGGATGCCCTGCTGCCTGCACAGTGGGAAGGGCAAATCGCCCGTCATTTATGTATCAACATCTACCAACGCATCGGCCCTGCCGCAACACAGTACATCGGTGAACAATGTGAAACTACCATAGGTAAACTGCCCCAACCTGCTGCCGCGTATTATTGCCGTTTTGGTGGATTACGCAGTGGATCTTAGTATTTTCTGACGATTGATTTTGAGGAAATGTTTATGCCTGTCTATACAGGCACCACCTGTTCGCGATCTGCGAGCAGGTTCTCTATTATTTTATAGCAATCACCTCAGAAGGTTTTATTGTTATTTTCTGACCATGTAATTCACAATCTTCCATCATTTGGATAACACCTTCTTTAGCCCATAAAGCTTGTGCTCCTTCTGCTTCTTTATATGGAACAACATATTCACTCATATCAATAAATGGCTTGCTGAATAAAATGGCTTTATAATCATAACCATCTCCACTATCTGGAATGACCCAATCAATTAGATAATTAGCATTTTTCCAAAAAATAATCATACTTTCAAATTCATCATACTCTTTTGTTTTATCAAAATTATATCCAATCAAACAGTATTGATTATTAACTTTTTGTAAATTAAACTTTCTTATAAGATAACTCAACGCAGGAAAATAATTTTCCTTATATTTTTTTATCTTTAGTGGATTAAATGTATTGTCTGGTTTTTTATAATATATTCCCCATTGCCCTGTTTTCTCCCAAGAATTAAAATCTAATGCTTCTTGCTTCTTCGAAGAAGCAATTAAAGGGAATAAAATCATACATAACCCAATTAAATATTTCATATTCAATCTCTTATTTTAAATAACTATCAGACAGCTTATAAAAATCTTGCCCTTGTAATGAAAATAATTTTATGAAATTTGGACCAGGAGAACCACGCCCGGTTGTTCTCCATGCAACTATCTCTACATTAGATATTTTATTACTTTTAGCTATATTTATAGCATTTGTAATTAAACGTCTATATGCTAGAAATTTCGAATTAGTACCATCATTCGCAGTAGCAATCATACCTTCAATTCTATCCTTTATACTGGATTTAATATTGGGATATTGCTGAAATCCTTCTATTGTCCGAGGCCCTGAAATTAGTCCAATTAATTTATTTCCATGTTTTGGTACATCAAGTTCATGTGCTTTAGGGGACTTAACTCTGTTTAATAAAGCATCATGCATATACTGCATAGTATCTTTAGCTTCTTTTTCATCATACTTTGTTCCCAGTGAATCTGGAGATTTCGTCTCCGCCAACAATACCATCAACATCGCTTTCTGTTCAGGAGTGAGATCCGTAGGAATCGATATTTTAGATAACACATTAATTGTTAACGGTGGGAAACAATCTTCAGCAACACCGGCGGCAAAAAAGGAACAGTAATCGATATTCGTATCTACCGCCCTAATGATACTCACTCCCATATTGACGGCCGTTATTTGTAGGGTTTGTTCTCTGAGCAGAGGATTATCACGTTGAAAAATGGAGACAAGGCCATTGTTCGGTTGAAATTTAAGATGTTTTTTGGTGCCACTATTTAGACCATCAATCTTTAATGTCAGTGTATTGCCCGGCGTCAGATAAAAAACAGTTTCATTAAGTAACGCCCGGTTATTCCGCATGATAATAAATTTAGACATATTAATTATCCTTTTTATTTTGGTTAAATACGATCCATAACCCATTGAGTTATAATAAAAATAATCTTATGAACAAATCGAACTACTGTCCAGTAAGACACCTCTTATTTTTTAAATATGCTTTTCATCTTTCAGAATATAATTATCAATAATGGAAATTATTTATTACTGTTCTATATCCTCAGTATTTGTGACAAACATCTATCTTAAACACGCATTTCTAAAATATTACTTTAAAAAGCTAATCGGTTTCTGGTTCTCCTGATAGAGTTATTAATTAACTTAACGAAAATTTATCTCAACATCTATTGGTTTTTTCAAACATACATAAATCCTAAAATTAAAAATGAGGAAAGATATGTCAAAGCTTGTTTATTATGTCGCGGCCACAATGGACGGTTATATCGCTACAGAAAACCACGAATTAGGTTGGTTAGAGACATTTACCCTCAGCGAAGATGCCACTCCTTACGAGAAATTTTATCAAAGCATTGGCGCAGCGATTATAGGTGCACGGACTTATGAATGGATTATGAAAAATATTTCAGGTCACTGGCCGTATCAAAATATTCCCTCTTTTATTCTCTCCTCCAGAAATTTGTCCATTCCGGCAGAAATTAATGCCGTTGTCACTCATGATTCAGCCCATCAAATTGTTACCAAAGCAAAAGCGGCAGCTAAAGGTAAAGATGTTTGGCTCATTGGTGGAGGAAAAACGGCTGCATTTTTTGCAGATGCAGGAGAATTACAACAACTGTTTATTACTACGGTTCCCGTGTTCCTGGGTTCAGGTATTCGCGTTTTGCCAGTCAGCCGTTCGATTCAGGCAATACCTAATCAACAACGATTCTTGAGCAGTGGTGTAATCGAAACCATTATGGATATCAAGTCAACAGCATAATTATTTGCAAAAGGTATCATCGTGGCCCTGTTCCCCGATTCCTGCCGGACGGATGACCACACTGGGCGTTTCAACACCACACCCTGAGGTGATTGAACAAGTTGCCACAGGACTTCACCTGATAAGTAAGGAAAAGGAACTGAAGAAAAATATTATGGCAAGTGATCATAGTTTTCATGATAGTTTCTACTGACTACTTTCTCAATGCTTCTTTCATTATTCAAATTAATTTCGGCATAATGGGGAATATAATGGACATAAATAAATACAATGTCAGTGAAAAATTATTTTCATTAGAAAAGTTCAGTAAAAAAACCCGACAAGATTTACATAAAATCGCCGAACTTTCTGGCCGGGAATTTAAAACTGCAAAATATTGCCGTGATTTAATAACAAGTTTCGGTTATGCCACTAAAAATTATGCAGGTTATACCGGTTTTCTTGCTGATTTAATTATTGATCCAGCCAAACCTTTAATTGCATTTCGCGCTGATATGGATGCGCTCGCTATACCCGATATGACGAATAATGAGCATAGCTCTACCCATGAGGGTTATGCACATAATTGTGGTCATGACATCCATATGGCAGTAGCCCTGACCGCAGCCAATTATTTGTCCCAGTATCAGAATGAAATGAATGCCAACGTACGTTTCATCTTTCAAATGGCTGAAGAAGACATGCGGGTTCCGGGAGCGGATAAAATGGTTGAGCTAGGATGTATGGACGGAGTGAGTGAAGTCTATGCCCTGCACAACAATGCTGCTGTGGAGACCGGAACCATCAGTCTCAATAGCGGTGTAGTAACATCATGGGGTTCAACATGGACACTGGATGTATACGGTGTTTCTGCTCACGGCTCTACACCACAGAGGGGGTTGGATGCCATTCGAGAAGCATGTCGTATCATTGATTACCTGGACTATGTCGTTGCCAAAAAAACCAGTCCTTTCAGCCCTGCGGTATTCAATTGCGGTATGATTACTGGCGGCACAATTCCCAACACCGTAGCCGATCATGTTCAGGCTCAGGGAACTATCCGGGCAATGGATAAAGAGACCGACCAGATTCTGAAAAACAGTATTCAAGAAATGATTGCCCGCAGCGAAGCGGGGGGATTCAAAGCTACAATGGCTTACGTCAGCTATCCCGCGGTAGAAAACCATCCTCATGCTTACTGGCGAATCATCGAAGCGGCCAGCAACTTCCTGCCACAAAGAAATATCGAAACTAACAGCCGACCAACGACGGCCAGTGATGATTTCAGCTACATGGTTAATGCCACCCAAAATCGCACAGGTGCTATGTTCACACTTGGCAGCGGAAATAAAGCGAAAGGAATAAATAACTTTCCACACTCTAATCCTTATTTTGTTGACGATAATTGTCTACTGATTGGAGCACAGATTTTTATTAATCTTGTTATTTATTAATCATATTTGGCGTCCGACAGTGGAATATCGGATGCTGAGTTACCCTGATTCAAACATATTCACTTGTTCAATTAAACACAAAGAAAAAAAGAAAAAAAGGTAAAATACTTCATAATATTTTTAAACAAGCAAGAAATATGAATATAATCTATATAAGTACAATCCATATAATATGTTTAATCAAGCACCCTGTAATATAAAATAAAAAGTCAAATTAAACAATGGAATATGGAATTTTTATATTAATGACGGAGGAATAACTGCATTTTTTCAATTAAATGGGAATACACATTAAAAAAGCCATAAAATTAGTTTTCACTGTATAATCAATAGATAATAAACATAACGAAAACAACATTCATCACCCGCATCTATTAATTACAAAGGAAATTAAAACCATTAAAACAATAAATTTAAGTAATATAAAAAGTATTATATTTTCACACTAATAGAATAAAGTGTGATCTAAAACTCAAACAACATATCTTTTCATATTCAAAATTCTGAAATCTGACTAGGATGGGGTGATTATTACTTCATTCTATGAATTATCTCATCATAAAAGTAATTATTCTGTTATACCCTATGGATTTCAGACTGCGAACTTGAAAGACGACGGGTATAGCACCAATTTACGTTATTCAATTCACTACTCCTGCCATATGAAGGAGAAAAGGCATGAAGAAAAAACAAATAAATCAAAAGGATATTGATAATCTTATTCGGCTAATCGGGGGGCAAGAGAATATTGCCTCCGTAAGCCATTGTATCACCAGACTCAGATTTGTTCTTAATGCACCAGAAAAAGCTGACGCCAAAGCTATTGAAGAATTACCTATGGTAAAAGGTTGTTTCACCAATGCTGGTCAGTTCCAGGTAGTCATCGGGACGAATGTAGATATCTATTATAAGGCCCTGCTCGCCGCCACCGGAAAGCAGTCAGCCAATAAAGAAGAGGTCAAACAGGCCGCGCGACAAAATATGAAATGGTATGAAAATGCAATTTCACATTTTGCTGAGATCTTCTTCCCATTGCTGCCTGCACTTATCAGTGGCGGTCTGATATTAGGCCTCCGCAACTTGATCGGGGGAATTCCATTTAGTGAAGAAAAATCCCTCGCTCAGATATATCCAATCTGGCAAACCATCTATGATTTCCTCTGGCTGATTGGTGAAGCCATATTTTTCTATCTGCCTGTCGGTATTTGCTGGTCTGCCGTAAAAAAAATGGGCGGAACTCCCATCTTGGGCATTGTTCTGGGGATCACACTGGTCTCCCCACAACTAATGAATGCCTACTTACTTGGGCAACAGGTGCCTGATGTCTGGAATTTTGGTTGGTTTACCATCTCCAAAGTGGGTTATCAGGCTCAGGTTATACCTTCCCTGATGGCTGGCCTGACGTTGGGATGGATTGAAACACGTTTGAAGAAACTGGTGCCGGATTATCTTTACCTGGTGATTGTTCCGGTGGTTTCCCTGTTGCTGGCAGTTTTCCTTGCCCATGCACTCATTGGCCCGATTGGGCGTGCAATCGGTGATGGTGTTGCATGGTGTGTCAAAGGGCTGATGACCGGAAGTTTTGCGCCGATTGGGGCTGCCTTGTTTGGCTTCTTCTATGCTCCATTGGTTATCACTGGTGTACATCAGACTACGCTGGCCATTGACCTGCAAATGATCCAAAGCACAGGCGGCACACCTATCTGGCCAATCATTGCCCTGTCCAATATTGCTCAAGGCTCTGCGGTTGTCGGAATTATCTGGGCAAGCAAAAAAGAAAAAGAGCGGGAGATTTCAGTTCCGGCAGCGATTTCAGCCTATCTCGGCGTTACCGAACCTGCCATGTATGGTATTAACCTGAAATACCGTTATCCCATGTTCTGTGCAATGATTGGAACCAGCCTGGCGGGTCTGATATGTGGACTCAATCATGTTACCTCCTATGGTATTGGTGTGGGAGGAATACCGGGTATTCTATCCATAAAACCCCAGTTCTGGGTAATCTACCTTATCGCCATGCTTATCGTTATTGTTGTGCCAATGGCACTTACCGTTCTGATGTATCGCAGGAATGAGCGTAAAGTCGCATTGGCTAATGGAGCAGCAAGTTAATAGGATACAGGTTAATAGGAATTGTTATGACTGAACAACAACCGTGGTGGTTAGACAGTACTATCTACCAGATTTACCCAAAAAGTTTTCAGGATAGTACAGGAAGTGGTACGGGGGATATTAATGGGATCACCCAACGTCTGGATTATTTACAGCGCCTCGGTGTAGGCGCTATCTGGATCACACCAATTTATCCATCTCCACAGGTAGACAATGGCTATGATGTCGCCAATTACTGCGCCATTAATCCTGATTATGGAACAATGGAAGACTTTGATAATTTGGTGGAAAATGCCCATCGTCGTGGCATTCGCATCATTTTAGATATGGTCTTTAACCACACCTCAACCGAGCACCCGTGGTTTAAAGCAGCACAGGATATTAATAGCCCTTATCGCCAATTTTATATCTGGCGGGAAAGTACCAAGGATTCCCTTCCCAATAACTGGAAATCCAAATTCGGGGGTAACGCGTGGCAATGGCATCCAGCGAGCCAACAGTATTACCTTCATCTGTTTGCTGTAGAACAAGCTGATTTGAACTGGGAACATGAACCCGTTCGAACCGAGCTGAAGAAAGTCTGTGAGTTCTGGGCCGACCATGGGGTTGATGGACTAAGATTGGATGTGGTTAACCTTGTCTCAAAACAACAGGACTATCCTAATGATGAGCATGGTGATGGCCGCTGTTTTTATACCGATGGCCCGCGAATACATGAATTTTTGCAGGAAATGAGTCGTGATGTTTTCCAACCTAAGGGATTAATGACTGTCGGAGAGATGTCCTCCACACGCCTTGAACACTGTGTCCGCTATAGCGCATTGGATGGCAAAGAACTCTCCATGACATTTAACTTTCATCATCTGAAAGTTGATTACCCTAATGGTGAGAAATGGACTCTCGCTAAGCCTGATTATATTGAACTGAAAAGGATTTTTTCGACTTGGCAACAAGGTATGCATCAAAAAGCCTGGAACGCACTTTTCTGGTGTAACCATGACCAACCTCGCATTGTTTCCCGGTTTGGCGATGAAAACCAACACCATAAGATATCTGCCAAAATGTTAGCCATGGTGCTACACGGCATGCAGGGAACACCCTATATTTATCAGGGTGAAGAACTGGGTATGATGAATCCTCATTTTAAGCGTATTGAAGACTATCGGGATATTGAAAGCCTGAATATGTATCAAGAGCGTATTGAAAAAGGCGTACAGCCTGAAGAAATTCTGGCAATTCTGGCACAGAAATCCCGTGACAATAGCCGAACTCCAATGCAATGGGATGATTCCAGCAACGCGGGTTTCACTTCGGGTACTCCGTGGATCGCTACTTGCGATAATTATCGTGAAATCAATGCAGAAGCCGTATTACAGGACAACGATTCTGTATTTTACTGCTACCAAGATTTGATTAAGTTAAGAAAAACACAACCCATCCTAACTCACGGTGATTACCTGGATCTTTTACCCGACCACCCTTCACTGTGGTGTTATCTGCGTCGTTGGCAGGATCAAACTCTGCTGGTTATCGCCAATCTCAGTGACGAAACACAACTTTGGTCTCCAGAGTCTGGACTCACACACCAAAATTGGCGGGTACTTATCAGTAATTACCCATCATCAGCAAAAAAAATAGAGAAGGAAATTAAGCTCAATCCTTATGAAGCAATATACTTAATTTCAACATAACAATATTATTTATGTTTTTTATTTTATCGTAATACATTGTTTATAAGATGATTTAAATATTATGCCTCGCCAAATAAAAGGTGAGGCATAATATTAATTAGAAAAAAAACTTATAAATAAAAAAGTAAGAAAATAACATATATCTCCCCAGTACAAAGAAAATTCCATATCCAGCTTTACTTTTATTAACACCTGCTATACTTAAAAATGAAATATACAAATACAATCCACCTTTCAAATTACAGCTTCCTTGACTGACATTCTCTTGTT
>NZ_CAWMEB010000006.1:0-1777 GCF_963866145.1 Xenorhabdus sp. NBAII XenSa04 | reverse complement strand
AGTAATGAACAGGTAAATAAATTTATTGATGCTGAAGATGAAGCGTATATCACCAAAGTACGAAAACAGCTTCAGACGGAACACCCTGAATTAGTCGAAGGTGAAAGTGAACAAATTTTGCATAAACGACTAAAGAAAGCGTATCTGGATTTAATCGCAATGGGGTTTAAAGAGGAAAAACTGATTCGTTCTTACCTCCATTTTGTGGCGTTTAACCGCAATTACCATGACTCACCCGAAATTCAAAATATGTTGAAAGCAGGTGATAATCCAGAACAACAATATCGCGATTATTTACAAGTGTTGGATAATTTAATGAAAAGGAAAAAATAATATGCCTCTTGTTTTAGCTCCAGCAGCCCCGGCTATTATTGCTGCGGCTGAATGGACCCTTGCTACCTGCATAGCAGGGTTAGTTGCTGTCGGTATTATGGAAGGAACGAAAGATAAAGAAGAAACAGATGAAAAAGATAAGGCCGAAACTCAGACTGGTGCGATGAGCACGACGAGAGAAAAATGTGATGAGTGCCCAGCCATTGGTCAGGTTGTGATGGTTTGGGAAAAATGCCCGTCTTATTCAGATATAACCATTGAATATCAGACGAGAATCGCAGGAACAATATACGATCCTACGTTGGTTGCAATTCAAACATGGAAATGCCAGGATGCAAATTTTGATGGCTGGAAGCCTGAAAAATGCCTATTTCTTGAAGCTAAAGCTAAATATGATCAGTTTTTTGAAAATGGAAAGCCAAAATGGTTTTATGAGCACTTCAAGAAAAAAGAAACAGATAAAACCGGACTCGAAAGCATGCTGTATCAAGCTGAAAGGCAAAATGGTGTATGTACCAAGTTGAATAGTATTCCAAAATCTCATTGGCATTTCATGCAACCAATATCTTATGGATATTTTTCAAGGGCATTTATTTCTTTAGGTTTTATTAATATTAGCACGTTTAATACGCCATAATTTGGTAGATAATCATAGCCAAACGATGCAAAACTACATGGGAACTCAGGTATGCCTATTTTGAATTTAGATATAACACTATTCTATGACTTGAAAGAAGAAATCGATCCTGTTTTAGTACTCAATGACACTTACCAAATCATGCAAATGATTAATGAACTTAATGCCAGTTCAAGTGGTTGGCATTTACCCGGATATTCTCTAAAGGAGATTACAGAAAACAATGTATTTAACGAAAATGGATTTACTGACTATGCTAAAAAATGGTATGAAAAAGACTTTGACAAAGAAAATAAATCCACGATTAAAACATTATTTGATAAACCGGGTAATGTGAAAATAAAAAACACCATTCGATATATAACAAGGGATATCACGTATTCTACTCCTAATAAATTAGGCCATACCAATGTAACCCTAGATCTTAAATTTGAAAAAGAAAATTTCAATAAATTAAAGTTCATTGATTTTATTAACAAATTAATATCATTTAGAATATATCCTTTTGTTATGGTAGAGACTTCTGGTTATACATTAAACCAAAAACAAGTTTTTCCTGACCGATTAAGCGCAGGTTGGATGCTTTACCTCCCAATAGAAATAGATTCTTCCTTACTTCCGATGGCAGAAGAAATAATACCCATTACTGATAAGCATGGTAGCAAGGGATCACTAATTATTACAACAAAAGAGATTTTTGATATCGAAAATAAGGCGCATATCAATAAAGCCAATGATATTGAAATCTGTTTGAGAGATTTAGGATTACTACCATTATACTCTGAGGTATAACTATGGCAGGTAAAG
>NZ_CAWMEB010000005.1:0-10941 GCF_963866145.1 Xenorhabdus sp. NBAII XenSa04 | reverse complement strand
TTTATTATTTATTATTTATTTGAGTTTAAATTATATTTTAAATTCATAATAAACAATATATTATGGTGCGTTTAAATATATAAAAATATTATTACATTGAAATTTAATTTATTAGTAGATTCTCATAGACAAGAGCATGGCTGGGAATTCCATTGGACAGAAGAAATTGGCTGAACCAATCCTCTTTAGGTTTCCCGCATTCTTCAATGGCATTGAAACTCTCACAACCACAGATAACCGAACAAATCGCTATGGTGAGCATGTCGATAAAAGAATACTATTTGTACGGTTTGTACGGTTAAGCCAGTGGATCAGCGAGATTATGTACTGAAAGCACGCTGTTGATCCAATTGTTCAAGTTAGCCCATTTGCTCTGGTCTGATGAAACAGGCTCTTGATCTTTCCATATCAAGTGACACCATACTTCCCTTATATCCCTGACTCATCCATTAGTTCTAAGCTATAACTTTATTTTATATAACTATGATCTCTTATTGCCATATCATAAATAAAACAATCACATAAAAAATAAATACTTTTTGAAGTTAGGCTATATACCTAATGGATTTCAAATTGCATCGCAACGGCAAAGGCACGAATTTGCCAAACCAACAAAGAGATAAATAACTTGAAAGACGAAAAGTATAAAATATAGGAACAATATATGACTCCATCCTGGCTCAGCTTAGCGCTGGATTCCCTTTGGCCAATGCTTTACGCAGGCCTGACATTCACTATTCCCCTCACCCTGATTACATTTGCTCTTGGGCTTACACTGGGATTCATTGTTGCCCTGATCAGGCTTTATGGCCCTAAACCACTGGTTGCAGTCGTACGTTTTTATGTTTGGTTGATCCGTGGAACCCCCTTACTGGTTCAGCTATTCCTGATATTTTACGCCTTGCCTAGTATCGGCATTACATTGGAAGCATTCACTTCTGCCGTGATTGGTTTTACCCTGAATGTTGGTGCCTATACCTCGGAAGTGATACGCGCAGCTCTGAATTCTGTTCCCAAAGGACAATGGGAGGCTTCCCACTCCATCGGTATGAGTTGGTGGCAATCTTTACGTCGGATTGTGTTGCCACAAGCGGCAAGAGTTTCGATTCCTCCATTGTCCAATACCTTTATTTCACTGGTAAAAGATACCTCATTAGCTTCTGTCATTACCGTGCCAGAGATGTTCCTGGCTGCACAACGCATCGCTGCCGTGACATACCAACCAATGATCCTGTATACCGAAGCCGCTATCCTTTATCTGATCCTGAGTTCATTGCTATCGGCACTGCAAGTTCGTCTGGAAAAGAAATTCTCCCGGCAATACTCTCAAAATAGCAATAATAAGGAAGCCAAAGATGATTCAGCTCTCTAACATTGAAAAAAGTTTCGACGGGCAAAAAGTGCTGAAAAACATTAACCTGACTATTCAGGAAGGCAGTCTGACAGCGCTTATCGGGCCTTCTGGCAGTGGAAAAAGTACTCTGTTGCGTTGCATTAATCTGTTAGAAATTCCGCAAGCGGGTCAACTGATGATCGGCAAGGAAAAAATCACATTTACGGGTAAAGAACGACTACCTCACAAAGAAATCCAGCGCTTTAGCCTGCAAACGGGTATGGTATTTCAGAATTTCCAGCTTTTTCCTCATCTCACTGTAATTGAAAATATCATGGAAGGGCTGATTTGGGTACAGAAATGGCCGCGTGAACGCGCCAGAGAACGAGCAATCGAATTACTGGAAAAAGTGGATATGTCCCATAAGGCTGATGCCTGGCCAACCACATTATCAGGGGGTCAGCAGCAGCGTGTTGCCATTGCCAGAGCGATGGCCCCATCTCCCAAAGTATTACTATGTGATGAACCCACTTCAGCCCTTGATCCTGAGTTATCGAAAGAAGTCGTCTCAGTATTGAAACAACTTGCGGACGAAGGAACAACCATGTTAATGGCAACACACGATCTGCGTCTGGCGGCTAATCTGGCTCATGATGTTGTCTTTTTGGAATTCGGTGAAATTATTGAATCAGGAAGTGCCAGGCACATGTTTACCCGCCCAAATCAACAGCGTACCGTCGAGTTTATTTCAACCCTGACAGAAACCTTACCGGATTGGGAAATCTAGAGCACCGTGCCACCGTTAGTCTGAAAAAATTTAGTTTGAATAAGTTGATTTGAAGAAAAATTGCTTCGGAGAAAGACAATGAAAGTATTCTTGAAATTATTACTGGCTAGTGCCGCTGCCCTTGCTATTTCTGCTACCAGCTATGCCGGTAAAGATTTTGATGCCATAAAATCTTCTGGTGTCTTTAAGATTGGAACAGAAGGCACATATCCTCCTTTTACCTACCATGATGCCACCAACAAGCTCACGGGTTTTGACGTGGATATCGCCAGAGAAATTGCGCATCGCCTAAATGTCAAACCCGAGTTTATGGAAGTGAAATGGGATGGCCTGATTGCGGGGCTGGATGCCAAGCGTTTTGACGCCGTGATTAACCAAGTGGGCGTCACCCCAGAGCGGAAAACCAAGTACAGCTTTTCGATTCCTTACTCAACATCTCAAGTTGCCTTAATCATCAAGGATAACAACAACAATATTAAATCATTCGCGGATCTCAAAGGAAAACGCTCAGCTCAGTCTCTGACCAGTAACTACGGTCAGTTAGCAACATCTTATGGGGCTAATTTAGTCAGTACGGATGGCTTTAACCAATCCATTGATTTAGTTGTCACCGGACGAGCAGATGCCACCTTAAATGACCGTCTGTCATTTTTAGATTTCAAAAAACATCGACCTAACGCACCAGTTAAAATTGTTGCACAGCAAACTGATGCAAGTAAATCTGCCGTTTTATTGCGCAAAGGTGATCCTGAATTGGTAGAAGCTATCAATAAAATACTACAAGACATGAAAGATGACGGAACCTATGCCCGTATTTCTGAGAAATATTTTGGCACTGATATTTCGAAATAATTCATCACTCAATTCGTAACACTACGGCATCGTTATGATGCCGTCTTATTTTATCATTTTAGTGAATTCTTTTTGTTTACTTATTTTTTCAATGAATATCAAGCTAATCATCATACCTCAACAACATCATGATAATCTGAAGCAGGATTTCAATATCCACGCTTTTTATTATCGTATTTTCCGAAACACACCTATTGTCTCGGATTATCCTTAACCAGAAAATAAAAATACAAAGAGTAAAAGAATGACCAAAATCACAACACACAACTACATCATCCGTCCCATCATCCAACAGGATAATGCAGACATTGCTGCTGTTATTCGTGAGGTATCTGCCGAACATGGTTTAACCGCTGACAAAGGTTTTGCTGTCGCCGATCCTATTCTGGATACCCTCTACGAAGTTTACAATCAGCCACGTAGTGCTTACTGGGTTGTTGAAATGGAGGGTAAAGTCGTTGGAGGTGGGGGAATTGCTCCACTGGCAGGCGGTGACAATGATACCTGTGAACTACAAAAAATGTATCTTTCATCGGTGTTGCGGGGAAAAGGCGTCGCCAAACAAATCGTACAACAATCTCTGGCGTTCGGCACAGAACAAGGTTTTACACGCTGTTATTTAGAAACTACGGCAGAGCTGAAAGCAGCCATTGCGCTATATAAAAAACTGGGCTTCAGCTATCTTGACGAACCATTAGGCAATACCGGGCACAATGATTGCGAAGTCAGAATGATCAAGACACTATAACAAGCTCTATAGCTTATGGATTTCAATAAATGAGCCCCACGGTTTACGCGGGGCATATATTAGTCAGCCAATTCTTGAAAAGAAGTTAGTGAAGTCTGGGTTCATCTTCATCTGGGAAGAGAGCACCATTATCATCTTCATCATCCGGCGCATTCGGATCTTCAAAATATGTACCCCAACCATCGTAATTCACGCCGATTTTTTCAGCCAGATCCAACAGTTGCTCAACCTGTACATTAATCAGTTCAGCATCCAGACGGCTTTCACTGATCACATCGCAACACATCAAAACTACGCTATCTTCTGTTTCCAGCTCTTCCGCATCTGTCACTTCATAACCCAGTTTAAATGCTTCAACAGCCGCTTTTTCCAGACGATCAAAATCCTCTGCCGAAAAATGATGTTCAATGATATAAAGCGCATCAGGATCACTACCATCTTCCAATAATTCTTCGATGATCAAGCGAGTTTCTTCGCGCTGTTCTTCTAATGCATGTGGGTCTGCCATGCCAATCCCCCTGTCAGTTGGCTATCCTGTTTCGCATTCTCCCATCTTTTCCCTACAAAGGATATAGCTATCCAATTTTGTTAAACAGAAAATACAGGTCGTAAATGACTGAATCCCAATTATCCTAATAATCCTCAAATTACCGATTCACATTATAAGGGTTGTAATTAGATTTTTTATCGATATATAGTGAATATTAATTCAATATTTTTCCCATGGAGAAAATGCTGTATGAATCCATTTTTCCAACGCCACTTCCTGAGATTACTTGATCATAATCCCTCAGAAATTGATACACTTTTAACACTGGCAGTTAAATTAAAAGCGAATAAAAAATCCGGAAAAGAATTTCCCTTACTGGCAGGAAAAAATATCGCCCTGATTTTTGAGAAAGATTCTACCCGTACACGCTGTGCGTTTGAAGTTGCAGCCCATGACCAGGGAGCAAATATCACTTACTTAGGCCCCAATGGCAGCCAGATCGGCCACAAAGAGTCTATCAAAGATACTGCAAGAGTACTTGGGCGTTTGTATGATGGTATTCAGTATCGTGGCTATGGACAGCATATTGTCGAAACATTAGCGAAGTATGCTGGTGTTCCTGTCTGGAATGGGCTGACAAATGAGTTTCATCCGACTCAACTGCTGGCAGATCTAATGACCATGCAGGAACATAGCCAAAAACCACTCACAGAACTAAAACTGGCCTATCTGGGTGATGCACGTAATAACATGGGTAATACAATGTTAGAAGCAGCCGCATTGACAGGTTTGGATCTGCGTTTAGTCGCTCCGAAAGCCTGCTGGCCAGATCCTAAGCTGGTGGCCGAATGCCAACTACAAGCCGAAAAAACGGCGGGTAAGATCATACTGACAGAAGATATTACAATGGGCGTTAAAGATGTGGATTTTCTCTATACCGATGTTTGGGTTTCAATGGGAGAACCTAAAAATGTCTGGCAAGAGCGGATTGACTTATTAAAGCCTTATCAGGTCAATATGGATGTCGTGAAATTGACAGAGAATCCGAATGTGAAATTTCTGCATTGCCTGCCAGCTTTCCACGATGAAGAAACGATACTTGGTAAACAATTAGCGGAAGAGTTCAATCTGTATGGTGGGTTGGAAGTCACTAATGAACTGTTTGAATCAGAACACAGCATTGTGTTTGATCAGGCAGAAAATCGTATGCATACCATTAAAGCTGTCATGGTAGCAACGTTGATACAAGAGCTGAATTTGTGATTTGATGTGACAACCATCAGCAATCCATCACTACTTAAATGACCATTTCACTGTTTTTGAACCACATTATCAGGCAGCCATGGGGATAACGCTTCCATAGTCTCTCCCCCATGATTTTTGAATTCAATTTACCGTGCAAGGCTGCCTCAATCCTCAAGCATTATCAAGGCCATCGGATAATACCATTTAATTATAATTTCATTATGTTACTTTCTGGTAGCGAAATAACCCATTATCTGTATTCTGAGACCCTCTCTAATCAAAAAATCATCTAATCTTAAGTTACCAGTTTCACAGAACGACAATCGATATATAAGATTAATTAGATGATGATAGGAGTTCGATATGACAGTATCATTACCAAATAACACGGAAAATGAATTACTGAAAATATGCCAGGAAGTACTACTCGTAGAATCAATGGGTATTAAAGATGATTTTTTCAGTCTTGGGGCAGATTCCATCTCATTAGTTGAAATACAAATTTCTATTGAGGAAAATTTAGGAAAGAAAATAGATTGGAGTGACGTACTTAGATTCAGAAACGTCGAATCCCTCGCTGCTTTTATTGATTCCAGTTACCGCCTTCCACCTCAAGACAGAAGGGAAATTGAATGGCATGGAGTAAAATATGCTTTTCGTGTTATTGGTGATATAAATACCACGACAGTAGTCCCCAAATTAATTATCGCGGGCGGTTTCCAGGATATGTACTCCTTACCTCATCTTGAATATCTTCTCAAAGATGACAGCCCTTTAATTATGGTTGATTTACCGGGAATAGGATCTGCGGACAATATTCCAGACAACAAAAGCTTTGAGTTTCTTGCCGAATGTACACGACATATTTTAGATGTTCTTTCCTTGCAGACAATAAACCTCATTGGTATTTCATACGGTGGGGCTATTGCCCTGGCTTTTACCTATCAATGGCCTGACAGGATTAATAAAGCCGCCTTAGTTGGCACAGCACTTACTCAGCCACTTCACATTCGAAACAGACTAAATGCAGCGTTACAATTACTCGTTGAGGGAAAATATGAGGAGTCTGTTGAGAAGATAATTTCAAGCCTTCTCTGTCTCGAACCAGGCATTGATATATTAGGAAAAGAAACGACCTATAAGCTTTTGAAAAAAACACTATTAGAATCAACACAACATCAAGGAGAAAGATATAAGCATCTCCAAATGCATCTTTTGAACCAAAAGAAATATGAGAGAGCAGTCAATTTTGACAAGCCCGTTTTATTTACAACCGGTGAATACGATATCATCACACCGCCTGAAAATGTTAAAATTTGCGCCTCTATTTTTCCAAACTCACTATTTACCACCATAAAAAAATCAGATCATCTCGTCATGGTGGAACGCCCAGATGTCCTGGCCGATCTCCTTATTCAATTTTTTAATGGGGAAGATTTAATCAAAAATAACTTAAACGATATTGAATATATCAATTAATAATGACTAAAAATAAGGATACACCCTACATAGCTGTCATTTTTCAAGTTACAGCTTTGTTGACTGCATCCATTTACCCTGAACACAAATTACCCTGAACACAAGGTTAGCGCCGACTTAACGCCAAATTAAACGCGAAAAATAAAAACAATCCGCCAGTCGTGCGATTCATCCATTTAATAACGTTCCCACGACGTAAGATGTGGGAAAGAGGCCGGGTAGCATAAATCAGGGCCAATGCCCATAGCGTGCCGAGTATGACGTGAATTGCCACTAATCCAAATGTCCAGATAATGGGTGAATGCCCCTGGGGAATAAACTGTGGTAAGAAGGAGACGTAAAATACACCCACTTTTGGATTCAACACATTTCCCAACATTCCTTTGACAAACCAATTCGACGTTTTCACAGAAGAAGCGTTTTCTCCACCAAGATCTGAGTTAGGCCGCCAGATCATCTGGAGCCCCAACCAGCATAAATACAATGCACCGCCCCATTTCAGAATGTTAAATGCCAGTTCAGATACAGCAATTAACGCCCCTAAACCAAATGCCACCATCGCTCCCCATATCAAACATCCGGTATCGATCCCAAGTGCAGCCTGAAAAGCTTTTTTCCCGCCTTCTGCTGCGGCTGTTCTTAAAATCAAAGCAGTATCTAAACCAGGGGTTAGCGTTAACAGTGTAGCCGCAACTGTAAAGGCAAGTAAGGAATCCAAAACTGTCATTTTTATCTCCGAAAATAAGAGCACGAAAGAATGCTTAATTATGATGTTATTTCATACTCATATATTCGACAGGAACAGTTTTTGTCAACTAAACTCCGTTACGAACCGAAAGCTGACACATTTGATATCCTCCCCCATCCTAAAGCTGCTTGAGTATAGTAAGGAACAGAGAATATATCAGAGCGTATTTATCTTACAGGTATATTAATTCCAAGTATATTAACTCCAAATAGTGCTGAAAGGCGTCTCCCTCTGCCGTTACAAGTTTTCAAACCCAACGCGGCACTCAATCAGGATTAATACCCGTGAATTAGGCAACCATAAACGCCAGCAGGGAGTCCATAACTATTATTTTTTATCCTTAAGGATAAAGGATAAGACAACATTTACTCATGAAGTTAAATCACACTTATCTATCGATTTGATCCATATTTCCCCTCAGTAATCGGCATTCTTTTATTTATTTTTTTGTTTTAGCATCATCTCATTACCCAACATTTCAAATAGTTATCAAGTAATTCCTGATTAAGTTCACAGTTATCGCTAAGCTCACAACGCGCCAATGTTTCATTAAGTTCAGATTCAATAAATGTGTGAATTTTCGGCTTACGCAAACCATATTTTGCCTCACTTGCAGATCGTTTAATTCGCAGCAGATCGGCAATTTCTGCTTTTAATTGAGGATCATGTACTGTTCCTTCCACCAGCGTTTCAAAATCTATCGGCGGTACACCCTTGCCCATTTTAATCCAGTGGGCAGCCAATAACGGGCGCAATACGTAGAAATATTTTTTTAACCGGACTTCTTCACCTTGCAGATAACTACGGAAATTTTTCTTCGCCATTGAGAGATAGTGGTAACGCGCTTTAATGTCCGAAAAGAAATGTGGCACCAGCGTTTTCAATCCATTGGTTGCTGCCGCATTTGCCTGGTAGATGATGGGGGAATCCAACCATTCCATTAATGTTGGATTTGCCTGTTTCAGTAATTTTAAGGCCTTGCGTAACTCCCAACCATTGATATCCAACTTATCGTTAATTGACTGTTTAATAACATCCCGTCCTGCTTCTACTCTCAAATACCAATCCATAGGATGGACATAAATAAACCGCACGTCGTAATCACTATCGGGTGAAGCAAAACCCCACCCACGGCTACCCGATTCACAGGCGTACAATATGTGCACGTCATATTTTTTCTCTATCTTATCCAGTTCCCTCTTGATACGCTTTTTCATTACTAGACTGACTATTTCCCTTTCCATTTTTTCTTACCTATTTCTATTTACTATCCTTTTACACAAACGACCTGACGCAAAACATGTGCAACTTCCACCAGCGAAGACTGGGCTGCCATTACTGCATCAATATCTTTGTACGCCATCGGGATCTCATCAATCGCATCGCTATCTTTACGATACTCTACATGAGTAGTAGCTCTTTTCTGTTCACTCACGGTAAAGCGTTTTTTCATTTCCAGCGCGTCATGCCATAATCCTTTATCTCGTCCTCCACGGTTTATATTACGCCCATGTGATACAGCAGCTTCGATAGCATGACGAATATTCAACAAATTACCCGGTAAATCTGATGCCACCAGCGAAGTACAGGCTGCCATCATTACACAGCCGATATCTCCCCCAACTGCCGCCGGGATAATGGCACCAGTCTCTTGCGTCAATGAGTTATAACCGTTGGTTTTCATTTCAGTTGTTTTCATTTCAATTGTTTTCATTTTTGCTCTCCTTTAATTGCTTAGAACTCCATGCGACTTCATCAGTGCGTTAACACTTATCGTTATTGCCAACCTTGTTATTACCAATCCTGTGCTAACTTTAGAAAAACATAAAAACATTTTTTATTATTTTGAAAAATAATCGTTTTTATTTTTACCTATTTTCGACAATAGTTTTTTCCATTTGATTTTCTTATCTTTTTGTATCGTTATTTGTAAATTAAGATAATCTAATGATAGGAATAGGGATGAAACGCAGAGTTGCTATTGGCGTTTTGGCTATAACATTAGACAAACGCAGACCAGATTGAGCATGGCCGTCCTGTACTCTTCCGCACCGTTTTTATCAACAGGGCCAACAGGAACCAGTCGCAGGATAAAGCGTATAGGAGAAAATGACATAGAATTGAGAGTACTGGGCACCAGAACAGGTATTCCCATTAAAGATCGCAATATCACCAGCCTTATTTTGGAATTACAAGCGATCCACAATGCATTGTGGATGATCCCCAAACTAGAGAAGGTTTTTATCACCCATTTACACGGTGATCATATCTTTGGTTTGCCGGGCTTATGGTGCAGCCGATCAATGGGAGGCCCTACAGCCCCTTTAGCATTATATGGCCCAAAAGGAATACGTCAGTTTGTAGAAGAGCATGATAAACACTGCACTTGTGCCCAAAAACCGAATCAGGATGGTGTTCCCCGTGGCCCGTGAATCCACTGGGTATAACTGCTAATTACATCATATTAAATAGCTTAGAAAACTCCCCGGATAGATCGTGGTTAAATATACTGCGCCGATAATAATTTTCCCATAATGTTTCATCTGAAACCCAAGGCGGATAAATAGGTTCCTGATTCAACCAAAATTGTATTTTGCTAGCAACGTTTCTATTATTTCTGTGCCTGTAAACCCACCTCAGTTCTTTTGCAGTTATGGAATCTCTTGTTTTATCTACGACTTCTCTTATATTTATTTCATCAAGGATGAAGTGTATATGCATATCCCCAGTAAGTTGACAATTGCTCATTGTTACCCATGATAACCCTCCTTTACTTTTCCTTCCTATAGTTACATTATCCTTATTTATATTTTCATCAAGTACAGTATAATATTTATTATTTTTTCTAAGATGAGAATAGAAACTTTCTTTATATTCTCCATATTCCTCAAATGCAACAACATTAAGATAGCGTTTATATTCATTTGCCCTATTAATAAGACATTGAGTGGGGGTTCTTTGCCTATTTCCCATTGAACGCTTAAAATTATCTAAAAAAGACACCATTTCTCTCTCTTCAACCGGAATTAAATAATAATTAATCATTGCCGGTTTAGAGAATTCTTGTCCAGAAGTAGACTTGGTAAGATTATGTTTAACAATTTTAAATTTATCAACACGACTGATATAACGCTCTCTTTCATCAGTTAAACCGTATATCAGATCACCCTCAAAAAACGCATTTCTAAAAGGAGGAGAAAATGGCATATACCACCCTCTTATTTGATAAAAAAATCAATATATACCAATCGTCATTGAA
>NZ_CAWMEB010000004.1:0-7883 GCF_963866145.1 Xenorhabdus sp. NBAII XenSa04 | reverse complement strand
ATTAGGCGAATCCAAGTTAATTTATAACCGTTTTCTATATAGTAAGCACAGATATATCAAGTGATTATATGTGAAATCTTACTTCTCCCACTTTTATATTAAATAACAAAAGTGCTTAAATTAATTTTTTAATTTCAAAAGATAAATTAAATAGGAATAAAGAAAATGTAATACCAACCTCTTGAACTCTTTCATCAATTATTGAGGTAAATATTAGTCTATAAAAGTGTAATACACTTTTATTGGGATAAGTTTAAAAGAGCTAAAGCATTATGGATATGCAATCAAGAAAGTATGGTAGAACTTTTCATTATCCGTTCTCACCAGGAACAACCAGTGATGATCGTATTAATCATGATTGGTGGCAGAATATACAGAACATTAATCAGTTTATTCACACAGAAAAACTAGACGGTGAAAATAACTGTCTGAACCAATATGGTGTATTTGCCCGTTCTCATGCTGCACCGACACAATCAGCATGGACGCAGCAGATCCGCCAACGTTGGCAATTAATTAAAGGTGATTTGGGTGATATCGAGATTTTTGGGGAGAATCTGTATGCCATTCACTCCATCGAATATCGTCACCTTGAAGAATATTTCTTTATCTTTGCTGTGCGTATTAAAGATATGTGGCTTAGTTGGGAAGAGGTAAAATTTTATGCTGCCTTATTTGATTTTCCTACCACCCCAGAAATTGCCATTCCTGAAACACGAGATGAATCAGCGTTCATTAAAAATATTATTCAAACCGCAAAGCAGGAAAGTCGTTTTTCTTCTTGGGATACACAAACAAAACAGTGTTGTTCAATGGAAGGCATTGTCAGCCGTGATGCAGGTGAGTACTCAGTTATTGATTTCCCGCATCATGTTTTTAAGTTTGTGCGCAAAAACCATGTTAAAACGAATATTCATTGGAAGCATCATTGGCAACGAGCGCCTCTTTACTTTGAATACCATTCGGCTGGAGAGAGAAATGAGTTGGATATTCAGTAAAAATAAGTCATGGGACTATTTATCTAAAACGTTTTCTTTCATTGCTGATATGGAGGAAGTTCAACAAGATCCCATTCACCACGCTGAAGGTGATGTTGCCATTCATACTCAAATGGTACTGACGGCATTGGAACAGTTGTCTGAGTATCAAACACTGGAGAAAGAAGAACAGGAAATACTCTGGACGTCTGCTTTGTTACATGATGTGGAAAAGCGAAGTACTACGCAGATGGATTTAGATGAACAAGTCGTTTCTCCCGGTCATGCCCGTAAAGGTGAGTTGACTGTCAGACAGATTTTTTTTCAGCAAATTCCTACACCATTTGCGATACGTGAACAAATTGCTGCTCTGGTGCGTTTTCACGGATTACCACTGTGGCTGATGGAAAAACCTGAACCACAGAAAGCCCTGTTGGCGGCGTCATTACGTGTTGATACCTGTCTATTAGCTTTATTGGCGAGAGCTGATGTCTTAGGTCGCAAATGTCATGATACACAGGAATTACTGGAACGCATCGAATTATTCGAACTTTATTGCCGTGAACAAAACTGTTGGCGTAATGCACGAAAATTTTCTTCGCCAGAAGCTCGTTTTTATTATTTTTCCACGGAAAGTAAACAGCCAGATTATCAACCTTATGATGATTATGGTAGTCAGGTGATTTTATTATGTGGATTACCTGGCATGGGAAAAGATCATTTTATACAGCAGTATTACCCAGATTGGTTTGTTATTAGCTTGGATGCAATTCGCCGTCATTACCAGATAAGCCCAGAAGACAAGAATGCCAATGGCTGGGTTGTACAACGGGCAAAACAGCAGGCCAGAGAGAAATTGCGTAATCGGCAGGATTTTGTTTGGAATGCTACCAGTCTTACCGCTCAAATGCGCCAGCAACTTATTAATCTATTTGTCAGTTATAACGCTAAAGTTAAGATTGTTTATATCGAACAGGACTATAAACGATGGCGGCAACAAAACAATAATCGCGAATATGCTGTACCGGATAAAGTGATGGAGCGAATGCTATCTAAGCTAGAAGTTCCGACGCCTGAAGAAGCCATGAAGTATATTACTTTATAAATAATTCAATGAATTATGAGTATTAAATTTCCTTCGAATGGTCTTGTAGGGGAAAGAGAAGGCTGTAGAGTGTATCAGCCTTCTTTCTTCTACCAAAATAACTAAATGTTACTACTGCAATAGCTGATAAAACGTTGGGTTATCGTCACACTGACCACTGCCACATTCCAGCACAGTAGAGACCAGATTAGCGGTGATCAAGATCGCGAACAATCCCATGACAAGTTTGCCGAGTATGTGTGGTGAATATTTTGCTGGATCATGATTACCTGCTTTTAGGGGCATGATGGCAGCAATAGCAATAATGGTAAGAATAGATAAGATTGCAGCCCACGTATAGAAGTGCAAGCCAAAGAAAGTGGAACCATACCCTGCATCTCCCGGCAGAATATGTAAAGAAACCTGACGCATAGCAACAAAGCCAGTTACGATACAGCCCAGTAAGGAAAAGCTGTAGTGAGCATTTTTAACGCCAAAATAGATATTAAACAGAAAACCAAAGCCGATCATAATGATGCCTGCACGTTGCAATAGACATAGCGGGCAGGGAAGTTCAAAACGTGCCAGTTGATAATAAAATGCCACGATTAGAATGACACATATGCCAAATAAACCGAGTATATTCAATGTAATGGCAGGATTAAGATTGCGAGATGCTGACATAGTATTATTCATTACGGCCTCCGGTTAGAAAGAAAGATTCAGTGCATCAGTGGCATGATATTTAAACCAAAATACCGTGATGATTAATAAGATAAGCCAAAGAGTATAAGTCAGTTTTTTCTTGCCAGTAATAACGGTGGCAATCATAACTAATGCAATTAAAAATGGTAAAAACATATACATATTTGATCTCCATTATGAGTTAATAAAATATATAATATCATTATGAAATTAACTTGCCTATAATATGAACACAGCATCTTTAAAGGCTCAGCAATAATATTAGAACAACAATATCAGACTGATCTAAATAGGATTATTTCGTTGATTATTACAGCCGGAAAGGTGTTTGTTGCATTAAAAAATATTAGAATAATTTAATAAATAAACAAAGCCTCTCCAATCGGAGAGGCTTTTTGCTGATTATGATTGATGAAATAATATTAATTTTTATTGATTATCTGCTTAAGGAAACGTGCGGTATGGGATTTTTCACATTTCGCCACATCTTCTGGCGTTCCTGCCACTAATATCTCTCCGCCACCACTACCACCTTCTGGGCCAAGATCGACAATCCAGTCCGCAGTCTTGATAACATCCAGATTGTGTTCAATTACTACAATGGTATTTCCTTGATCCCGCAATTGATGTAGAACTGATAACAGTTGTTGGATATCAGCAAAATGTAATCCAGTTGTTGGTTCATCAAGAATATAGAGTGTTTGACCTGTACCACGTTTCGATAACTCGCGTGCCAGTTTGACCCGTTGTGCTTCTCCACCGGAGAGTGTAGTAGCAGACTGCCCAAGACGAATGTAAGAAAGGCCAACATCCATTAACGTTTGCAATTTACGGGCAAGGGCAGGTACTGCATCAAAAAAGCTACGGGCTTCTTCAATGGTCATATTCAGCACCTCATTGATATTTTTGCCTTTATATTTGATCTCCAACGTTTCGCGGTTATAGCGCTTTCCTTTACATTGATCACAGGGAACATAAATATCAGGCAGGAAGTGCATTTCCACTTTAATTACCCCATCTCCCTGACAGGCTTCACAGCGTCCGCCTTTAACATTGAAACTAAAACGACCCGGTGTATAACCACGCGTACGGGATTCAGGTACGCCAGCAAACAGTTCTCTTACTGGTGTAAAGACGCCGGTATAAGTGGCGGGATTCGAGCGGGGAGTTCTGCCAATCGGGCTTTGGTCAATATCAATGACCTTATCAAAATGCTCCAGACCTTGAATATCTACATAAGAGGCAGGATTAATATTAGTTGCGCCATTTAACTGGCGTTGTGCGATTGGGAATAACGTATCGTTGATTAATGTCGATTTACCGGAACCTGAAACCCCTGTGATACATGTGAACAAGCCGACAGGTAGTTTTAATGTCACTTTTTTCAGGTTATTGCCCTTCGCGCCAATTAACTTCAACATCTTGTTCGGATCAGCAGCGATTCGTTGTTCCGGGATAGCTATCTCACGTTCACCACTTAGAAACTTCCCTGTGAGAGATGTTTGGCTTGCCATGATGTCATCAATAGTTCCTTCGGCAACAACTTTACCGCCATGAACACCCGCTCCGGGCCCAATATCAATAATATGATCAGCGGCACGAATAGCATCTTCATCATGTTCAACAACAATAACGGTATTACCTAAGTTACGCAGGTGCAGTAAGGTTTCCAGCAAACGCTCATTATCACGCTGATGGAGGCCAATGGAAGGCTCATCCAGAACATACATCACGCCAACCAAACCTGCACCAATTTGGCTTGCTAGTCGGATACGTTGGGCTTCACCACCGGAAAGGGTTTCTGCTGAACGGGAAAGTGTCAGGTAATTTAAACCAACATTGACCAGAAATTTCAGACGATCACGGATCTCTTTCAAAACTTTTTCAGCAATTTTAGCTCGTTGCCCGCTTAATTTGATGTTTTGGAAAAATTCCATCGCATGACCGATGCTGAAATCAGAAATCTGTGGCAATGTGGTATTTTCGATAAAAACAAAACGCGCTTCTTTGCGCAGGCGGGTTCCTTCACACGAAATACAGGAACGATTACTAATATATTTGGCTAATTCTTCCCGTACAGCGGAAGATTCTGTCTCTTTATAGCGGCGTTCCATATTCTGCAGAACACCTTCGAATGGGTGATGACGAACAGTTACATCCCCACGATCATTGGTATATTTGAATTCGATAGATTCCTTGCCTGAGCCATACAAAATGACTTTTTTAATGGCAGGACTTAATTCATCAAATGGTGTTTCTATATCGAACTTATAATGGTCTGCCAGAGATTTTAGCATCTGGAAGTAATAGAAATTACGGCGGTCCCATCCACGAATAGCGCCACCTGCGAGTGAAATATTGCTATTTTGCACTACCCGGTCAGGATCGAAAAACTGCTGGACACCCAAACCATCACAAGTAGAACAGGCACCTGCCGGGTTGTTGAAGGAAAATAAGCGTGGTTCCAACTCGCTCATACTGTAACCACACATTGGGCAGGCGAAATTGGCCGAGAAAATCAACTCTTCAGCCTGATCATCATCCATATTGGCAACGACAGCCGTACCACCTGAAAGCTCTAAAGCGGTTTCGAAAGATTCGGCCAGACGCTGAGCCAGATCTGGGCGTACTTTGAAACGGTCAATGACAACTTCAATCGTATGTTTTTTCTGCAATTCTAAATTAGGTGGATCGGAGAGGTCACACACTTCACCGTCAATACGGGCGCGGATATAACCTTGTGTCGCCAGATTCTCCAACAGTTTGGAATGCTCTCCTTTACGCTCTTTGACTACCGGGGCCAATAACATCAGACGTTGTCCTTCCGGTAACGTAAGGACATTATCTACCATCTGACTAATGGTTTGTGCAGCCAGTGGAATATCATGTTCGGGACAGCGAGGCTCGCCGACACGGGCAAACAGCAGACGGAGATAATCGTGAATTTCTGTGATCGTTCCGACGGTTGAACGCGGGTTATGAGAAGTTGATTTCTGTTCAATGGAAATGGCGGGAGACAGGCCTTCAATGTGGTCGACATCCGGTTTTTCCATCAGTGATAAAAACTGGCGGGCATATGCAGAGAGTGATTCTACATAGCGACGCTGGCCTTCTGCATACAGTGTATCGAAAGCCAGAGAAGACTTACCGGAGCCAGACAAGCCCGTAATGACTATCAGTTTGTCACGGGGAATTATCAGGTTGATATTTTTGAGATTATGGGTGCGGGCGCCCCGAACTTCGATGTTATCCATTTACCATTACCCAGATTATTTATCGTGTTCAACTAAAAAGCGCATTATTATTGCACAAATTTTGCTGAATGAATATACAGTATTAACAGAGATTCATGCTGTAATAATTACTGTGTATATCAAGCGCTTTCAGTTGTTGTATAGCCAGTAAGGGTAGCTCAAAGAGTACAACATGAAAGATAAAGGATATAAAGTACGATGCGCTTCGCAAAGTATAATATGACGGCTTTTAGTTTAAACTTAGTCCTCGCATGGTAAACTACTTTGTTTATAATTATAGAAGTTCGTTTTTAGCAAAAATCATTTCATCAGGAGTATTCCAATGGCCAGCAGAGGCGTAAACAAAGTTATTTTAGTGGGTAATTTGGGGCAGGATCCGGAAATTCGCTATATGCCGAATGGCGGTGCAGTTGCCAATATTACTCTGGCAACGTCCGATAGCTGGCGTGATAAGCAAACCGGTGAGATGAGAGAGAAAACTGAGTGGCACCGTGTGGTGATTTTCGGCAAATTGGCAGAAGTCGCAGGTGAATATCTGCGTAAAGGCTCTCAAGTTTATCTCGAAGGCGCTTTGCAGACCCGTAAATGGCAAGATCAGAATGGGCAAGACCGTTACACCACTGAAGTAGTGGTCAATCCTATCGGTGGAGTAATGCAGATGCTGGGCAGCCGTGGCGCAGCACAGGATGCACCAGCCCAAGGCGGTTGGGGACAACCACAACAGCCACAAGCTTCTCAGCAATTTAGTGGTGGCGGTATGCCATCGTCTCGTCCGGCACAATCTCCTGCTCAGCAGAATAATGAGCCACCAATGGATTTTGATGATGATATTCCGTTCTGATTTTGAACGGAAATATATTTAAGAAACAATACCAAGGCCCCGTTCGTGCGGGGTTTTTTTATCCCAGTTTTTTGAGACATCAAGAACGAAAACATCGGTTGAACCTTTCAGCTCTAATGGCATTGAGGCCTCAATATTCTCTTTAAGTTCTTGCGCATTTTTTATGGCCGACAAAAATTATGACCTTAGCGTTATTCCAAAACAATCTTCTTGTATAAATAATGACCATTGCTTGTCGGATAATGATATAGCTTCTTTTGATTATTATTAGCTATTCTCCTTTATGGCAGTAAGCGACTTCAGAATGACCAATACTTTTAAGAAAAGAAAAAAACTAAAGAAAATATTTTATAAGTATGTCTGGATATGTAACCAGCAACTGACTCAATCCGTATTGAGAGTAAAACTCTTTTTCAGATGATAAAAAAGAGCCAGAAGCTAAATACAGAGTTATTCAAAAATCCATACATTTCAATTACGGGATGTGCCTATGTTTATTTAGGAGAAATATATCTGTTAGCACAAACGGTTCAATCATTGAAGATTCTATTTTATTTGGTCAATTTGGATGGTCAGAATATGAACCTGATATGACATTCAATGGTCATTTAATTTCATCAGCTTTAAGAGAATTATTACTTGAGAAGTGTTCTGTTTCTAAAACATTGCCATCTGAACAGTGGTGGAAAGAAAAACGGAAAAAAACTCGCCTTTGCACCTTTTAGTTAGAGATTATCTCAATCATCCCTCTATCCAGTTTAATTCCAGAAGTATTTTTTCATCCTGCTTAGAGATGTTAGAAAAAATCAAGTCTAACATAAATGAAAAGGGGGAAATTGATATCTTACTTCCTGTTTTCTGTGTTATCAGCAATTGGCAGAAAAGACATGATATTACGTCTGTGACGATGGCAGAAGAGGTATCTTTGTTGCATCTCGCGAATATTTCAATATATCTCTTGCATTCACATAATAAGTGCAACACCGTTATAAACGAAGTAAATGAGTTGATATTCCTTTAAA